>NZ_VYKE01000089.1:0-23926 GCF_032424515.1 Pseudomonas sp. JV245A | reverse complement strand
TGAACACCGCCAGTTCGTACTGCACTGAACTGTTGCCCAGCTTGCCGACCCGCAAACCGATCTCGATGCGTTCGGGAAAGGCGATGGACGCAAAGTAATCGCAAGCCGAGCTGACCACGAATCCCACCACCTCGCCTTCATGGATATCCAGCCCGCCCCGTTCGATCAGGTAGGTGTTCACCGCCGTGTCGAAGAAGCTGTAGTAGGTGACATTGTTCACGTGGCCGTAGACATCGTTGTCATGCCAGCGGGTGATGATCGGCTGGAAATGGCGATAGTCGCCGCGTTGCGGCATAGGCTCGGACATCAGGGCTCTCTCCCATCGATTGAAGGCCGGGCGATCGGTTGATCGCCCGGCATTTCACCCCAGGCAGCTAAGCCTGGGCAAACCCTTTTCCGGCCGCGGCCAGTTCCTCGATCAACTGCGCCGGGCGCCAATGCGCCCCGTGTTCGGCTTGCAGGTGCTGCAAACGCTGGCGGACCTGCTCCAGCCCCTGGGCATCAGCCCAGCTCATCGGCCCACCCTGCTCCTTGGGAAAACCGTAGCCATTGAGATAGACCCGGTCGATGTCGGCGGCCGACTGGGCGATGCCCTCCTGGAGAATCTTCGCACCTTCGTTGACCAGCGCCAGCAGGCAGCGCTCGAGGATCTCCTCGGGGCCGATGTCCCGGCGCCGGTAACCCAGCTCCTCGCTGACCTGCAGCACCAGCGCATCCACCTGCAGGTCATGCTCGGCCTGGCGGCTGCCGGGTTCGTAGTGGTAGTAGCCGTCGCCACTCTTCTGGCCGAAACGACCCGACTCGCACAACCGGTTGTCGATCTGCACCTCGGGCGCATCCTGGCCCACACCGTCCAGTTGCCGGGCGCGCCAGCCCAGGTCGATGCCCACCACGTCATACATGCGGAACGGGCCCATGGCGAAACCGAACCCCTGCAAGGCGCCATCCACCTGATAGGGAAACGCCCCTTCCAGCAGCATCTTGCGCGCCTCGAGCACGTAGGTGTTGAGCATGCGATTGCCGATGAAGCCGAAGCAGTTGCCCGCCACGACACTGACCTTGCCCATGCGCTGCCCCAGGGCCAGGGCAGCGTCGAGCACCGCAGGAGCGGTCTTGGCCGCGCGCACCACCTCCAGCAGTTTCATGATGTGGGCCGGGCTGAAGAAGTGCAGGCCCAGTACCTGTGGCGCCCGCTGGGTGACTGCGGCAATCGCGTCGATATCCAGGGCCGAGGTGTTGCTGGCAAGGATCGCCTCGGGCTTGAGGGTCGCGTCCAGCTGGCGAAAGATCTGCTGCTTGAGTTCGAGGTTTTCGTAGACCGCCTCGATCACCAGATCCACGTCGGCGAGCTGTGGATAATCCGCCGCCGGCTTGATCCGCGCCACCCGCGCATCGGCCTCGGCCTGATCGATGCGCCCCTGGCGCACGTTGTGGGCATAGGTGTCCGCCACCGCCGCCAGGGCCTGCTGGAGCATCTGCGGGTTGTTGTCCAGCCACAGTACCGGCAGGCCGGCATTGGCCAGGCACATGACAATGCCACGGCCCATGGTGCCGGCACCGATCACGGCGGCGCGCTGAATATCGAAAGCTGTCTGGCTCATGTTGGCTCTCTTGTGGGCGATCCAAAGACAGCCCCCACCATAGTCAGGCCCTCATCATTTTTGAAATTTATTCCTGTGATGAGCAGCATTCAGCAGATGGATTTTCAGCCTGGCAAATGGGCCTCGCACCACGCCCGCACCGCGGCATAAGGGTAATCTTCCAGTGCCGCGAAACCGGGGATGCTCCGAGCCTTGAGCCGGGTGAACAACGGCACGCTGATACCACAGAGAAAACGGGTCAGGCGTTCCGCCCCGGGTACATCGCCGGTGTGCTGCTGGTGCCTGTGGATAAAGTGGCCACACAGCCCGTCGAAACTCTTATCCACAAGCACGGGCAGAACCGGCGGCTCCGGCAGCCGCGCCACCTGGCCATGGCACACCGAACAATGCCCGCAACGCTGGGGTGCCTGCCGGTCGCCGAAATACTCCGCCAGGCGGTAACCCAGGCACTGCTCGGTGGCGAACAGGTCGAGCATGGCGTGGATCCGCGCAATTTCACTGCCCTCGTGGCGGGTGAAATAACCGTGCAGGTCGGCACTCAGTGCCGCCAGGTCAAAGTCCGTCTGCAACAGGCTGTAGACCTCGGTCATCTGCTTGCTTTCCAGCTCTACCCAGCCTTTTTCCTGGAAGTAGTCCAGGGCCTTGACCACCCGGTTGCGCGGCGCCTGGTACTGCTCGTAGAGCGCGTCGAAATTCACCGTGGCCCAGGTCCTGGCGCGGCTTGAAGTGTTGATCACGGCCTCGACGAAGTCCCTCCGCTCGCCTTCGAAACGCGCCAGCAGGGCCTCGGTTTCCAGCAGCAGTTTGAAGCGGTATTCCGCGAAATAGGCATAGCGCGGCGCGATCAGGCCCCGCAGTTCCAACTGCACCAGCAAGGTCTTGAGTGGCAGTTGGCGAATGTTGCTCTGGTCCGCCAGGGGGCCGAGCAGGAACTCCCATTGCCCGTCCGCCGCCGATGCCTGCAACTCCTCCAGCACACAACGGATGCCACTCAATTCCGGGGTGTCGCCGTAGACGAAGTTTTCCAGCACGTTGAGGCTGTCGCGGTTGGCCAGCACCAGGCAATCCGAAGGTTGGCCGTCGCGCCCGGCACGACCGATTTCCTGGCTGTAGTTCTCGATGGACTTGGGCAGATCGAAGTGCACCACGTTGCGGATGTCGCTCTTGTCGATGCCCATGCCGAAGGCGATGGTGGCGACGATGCAGTGGCTGCGGCCCTCCATGAAGCGACGCTGGATCGACTCGCGCTGCTCGTGGGGCAGGCCGGCGTGGTAGGCCTCGGCGGCGATGCCTTGCTGGCTCAGGTGCTCGGCGATCTGCTCGGCGGTTTTCTGCAGGGTCACGTAGACAATGCTCGGCTGCCCGGCCCGGGCGCTCATCCACTGCACCAGCCGCCGACGCTTGTCGGCGCCCGGTACCGGCTCCACCAGCAGGTTGAGGTTGGGCCGGTAGAAACCGGTGGTTACTACGTCCTGCTGGGCGATGGCGAACTTGGCCTGCATGTCGGCGATCACTTTGGGGGTCGCCGTGGCCGTCAGTAGCAGGGCCTGGGGGATGTTGAACTGGCGCTGGTAGTCCGGCAGTTTCAGGTAGTCGGGGCGGAAATTGTGGCCCCATTCGGAGATGCAGTGCGCCTCGTCCACCACCAGCAGGGAGATGGGCACCTGCTGCAGAAAGTTGCGAAAGCGTTCGTTCTTCAGCCGCTCCACCGAGATCATCAGGATCTTCAGCTCCCCGGAACGAGCCCGGGCCATGACCTCATTGGCTTCATCCCGGCCCTGGGCCGAGTCGATGCTGGCAGCGGCAATGCCGTGGCGCTGGAGGAAGGCCAACTGGTCCTGCATCAGCGCCAGCAGCGGCGAGACCACCAGGGTCAGGTGCGGCAGCAGCAGGGCCGGCAACTGGTAGCACAGGGACTTGCCCGAGCCGGTGGGAAAGATCGCTGCCGCCGAGCGCCCGGCGAGCACCGCGCTGACTGCGGCCTCCTGGCCCGGACGAAACTGTAGATAACCGAAGACCTGTTCCAGGGTGCTGTGCATAAGGGTCACTCCTTGGACCGCTGACCTGTCTTGAAGACTAGCGGGACAGGTCGGCAGGGCCAGAAAAGGTCGAAGGAAAAGCGCTACCGGATGATACCGGGCACAAGAAGCTTCATCGGCAAGCCAGCCCCAGCGCAGTAGCCGGCTTGCCGCTAAAGGAGGCCACCGCTAGCGCAAGGTCCGGCAATCCAGCCACTGCACGCCGTTGTGCTGATTGGCCTTGAGCAAGGCCGGCACCGCCTGGGCGGCCTTGGCATGGGTGTCATGGAACAGAATGATGCCCCGGCGCCAGAGCAGCATCAGTGTCTGCACCCGCTGCGCGGCCGCCTCGGCACTGACCTTCTTGCTCCAGTCCTGGGAGTCGATGTTCCACAGCATCACCTGCACCCCCTGGGCCTTGAAGAACCCGGCGCTGTCACTACGACGCTGCCCGTAGGGCGGCCGGAACAGCGGCAGGTACTCATTGGTCAACGTGCGGTTGGCCAAGTTGGCGCTGCGAATCACCGAGCTTTGCCATTCGTTCCAGGAGGAGTGGGACTTGTGCTCCCAGCCATGTACGCCCACACACTGACCGTCGTACAACTCGCGCATTTTCCCTGCCGAAGACTGGCTCAGGCGCGCCTGAAACGAGTCCCCCAGGACAAAGAAAAGGCTATGCAGATCGTAGGCCCGCAGCACCTCGATCAACTGATCCGTAGGCCCGTCTCTCAGGCTCGGCCCATCGTCGAAGGTCAGCAGAAACTGCCGGTCTGCCAGTTCGTCGCCCAGGCGCTCTGCCGGGTCCATGCGCTGGATCTCACTGCTGACGGCGGGAAACAAGGCGGCCAGGCGCAGCTGTTCATTGAGGTACTGCTGATGAAACTGCCCACTGGCCTCACCCCAGGCGCCGTAGGCCGCCTTGCTGCCACCGGTGAAGCTGGCCGCCAGTTGCCGCAGCTCCCCAAGGCTGCGTACCTGCAGACAGAAAGGCTGGCCATCACAGCCCTGGCTGGCCTGCCGGTAGTTGCCCAGCAATTGGTCCCAAAAACGCTGGCGCAGTTGATCCACCGACTTGCGGTCAAGCTGCCGCACTCCAAGCCGCTGCTTGAGGGCCTTGTCATCCAAGGCCTCGGTGGCCAGCAGGGCTTTGCTGAACATCAGAATCTCGGCCCGGGAGGCGGTATCGAAATCTGCGGCGCTGGTCAGCGGATTCGGCCAGCCACTGCGGTCGATGGTGGCGAACACCAGCGGCCCGGCCGCCTGGGCCACCCCTGTGGTCAGACACAGCGCCAGCAACCAGGGGAAAACACGAATTCGCATACCAACCTCCATAAATGCACAACGCGCCACTGCCGGCGCGTTGTGGAGATAACTTCTGCCTGTGTGATCAGCGGTTCTGCAACCGCTCTATCGCCTTGTCGTACACCGGGTTGGCCTTCTGCTCTCGGGCCTTGCGGTAGTGCTCCAGCGCCGTGACCAATTGCCCGGCATCTTCGTAGATGCGCCCCATGTCGTAGTAGGCGCTGGCGCGTATGGTGGGCGCCGATGGGCCACTGGCCAGGGCGATTGCCTGGCGATCGGCGGCCACGGCCTCGTCGGGGCGGCTGTTCTTGCGGTTGGACAGCGCCAGGTTGCTGTAGGCCTGGGCAAAGCCTGGATCCAGCTCGATGGCTTCGCGATAGTAGATACCCGCACTGCCGAAGTCGCCCTTGCGGTAGGAAGCCTCGCCTTTCTGGTTGAGGCTCTTGGCATCCACCGGCCCCTCGTCCCTGGCCAGCACTTCATCGATGGGCTTGCCATTGGCCAGTAGCAGCGGATCGAGGTTGCTCATCCGCGACTCCACTTCCTCGTTGCCTTGCAGCACCCGATCGATGTCCTGCAGTTGGCCATTGGCCGTCAGGCGAAACACTACCCAGAGGTTGCCCTGGCGGTTCTGTGGCACCCGGTAGCTGCGCATCAGCGTCGGGCCCTTATAGACAAAGACTTGCGCCTGGCTGCGGCCCAGGCGCAAGGATTCGGGGTTATTGCCGTTGGTAAAGTCGTGCACCGCATACACGTAGGCATCGCCCGGCACAGGCTGTTCGATGGTGAGGGTCTCCGGCCCGCGGCTGTCGGTGCTATCCACATTCATCCGCGCCCCCGGCCCGGTGCCGGTGGCGTAATACAGCAACCGGTGGGGATAGCTCAAATGCGCATCCAGGTCTTCCCCCGGTGCACTCCAGCTCAGCACCACGCGCAGGCTTTGCGGATCCTTGAGCACCGGGCTCATGGCGTAGCTCAGCCCCTGGCACGGGCACTTGGCCCGCAGGTCGGCATAACCGAGCTTGCGGATCAGCAGTTCACTGCCCGGCGAATCGGCGGCCTCCAGCGTCACTCGCCCCTGGGCATCGGTCCGCCCGGAAGCCTGCCCCAACTGCACTTCGGCATCGGCCAGTACCGCGTCCTTGACCACCGCATCCAGCACCTGGAGCGACAACGACTGAGCCTGCACCGGACTCATCAGCATCCCTAGCCACAACAACGCCGCCAGGCGGAAAAAAGCCATAACAAAATCCCTGTAGATAACGATGGCCGGACCTCTATCCCGCCCCACCCATCAGCGGCGAACCATACACAGTTTTGCCCGCCAATGCTCGGCCTGGCGCCGTAAATACAGCGCAAAACGACAGTCTTGCCTACCCGGAGCAACGCCCCCCGTCCCGACCTCCGAGCACTTGCAAGCCAAACCCCTACTCGCCTTACACTGCAGCTCCTGGAAACCGCAAGTGAACCCCGACCATGCAACTGGCCCCCGGCTTTCCCGACGACGTCATCATGCGCCAGCTCATGCAACTGCTGCATGAGGAAATAGGCCTGCCCGAGCGCAAGACTCTTCGCCTGAACACCGCGATCAATCTCGACCTGGGTTGCGACGGCGCCGACGCCCGTCATTTACTCAACGCTCTGGAAGAACAGTTTGATATCGATTTTGTCGATTTCGACAGCTATCGCTACTTCCAGCCCGAAGGCTACGATGTGTCCCTCAAGCGTCGCGCCAAGGGTCGGGGAGACAAGCTCCCGCTGACCATCGGCATGCTGTACCGGGCGCTCAAGGAGCAACGCTGGGACACTCAGGAGCTGGAAGGCGTCTAAGGTTCACGGCAGTACATAAGGAAATGTCGTGGACGTACTGATGGGCTTGCTCGCCGCCCTGCTCTGGGGCGGCACCGATTTTCTCGTGGGGCTCAACGTGCGCGCCGTGGGCGTGAAACGTGCGGTGTTCTTCAGCCAGAGCCTGGGGTTCACCCTGATGAGCCTGCTGCTGGTGATCTTTCCCGCCTTCCTGCTCAAGGCCATGGCCGCGCCCCTGGAGGTCTGGCTGATGGGCGTGGTCGCCGCGGCCTTCACCGTCTCCGGCGCCCTGGCCCTGGGCAAGGCCTTCGCCCTGGGCAAAGCCTCCATCGTCGCCCCGTTGGTGACCTCCTACGGTGTGGTCACCACGTTGCTGTCCTGGGCCAGTGGCGAGCAGATCAGCCTGCTGCAGCTCATGTGCATCCTGTTGTGCGTGATCGGCGTGATCCTCTCCAGCTTGCACTCGGACTCCAAGCTGCCCCACAGCACCGCCGCCGGCCGCTCGATCTTCTTCGCCTTGCTCTCGGCCGTTCTGTATGGCACCAGCTTCTGGCTGCAGGGCCGCTACACCCTGCCGCAACTGGGGCCGATCAGCATGCTCTGGCTGGGTTACGCGGTGGGCAGCGGCGTAATGCTGCTGATGGTGCTGAAAGTCGCGGACGGGCTGAAGATTCCGCCACTGAAGAACTGCGGCCTGCTGGCCTCCACCAGCCTGATGAACCTGGGCGCCTTCTTCGCCTTTTCCTGGGGCGCCATGAGCGGCTCGGTGTCGGTGGTGACGGTGATCAGCACCCTGTCCGGCGGCATCGCCGCGGTGCTGGGCTATGTGTTCTTCAAGGAGCGGCTGACGGCGGTGCAGGTGACGGGGGTGGTGCTGGTGTTGCTGGGAGCGCTGGTGTTGCACTTGAAGACGTGAGGGTGTCTGGCTGGCCCAGGGGATGCCGCGCATCCCATCGCAGCCTGCGCCAGCGGCTACAGCTGCGCACAAAAAAGCCGCCCCGAAGGGCGGCTTTTTCATTGCAGGTCGAGGCTTACAGCTTTGGACCGGCTGCCTTGATCGCGTCGCTCACGTCGAACTTCTTGAAGTTCTCGATGAACAGGCCGGCCAGGGCCTTGGCGGCTTCGTCGTAGGCGGCTTTGTCAGCCCAGGTGTTGCGTGGGTTGAGCAGGCCGGTCTCGACGCCCGGTACGGCTTTTGGCACGTCCAGGTTGACGATGTCCAGGTGCTCGGTCTCGGCACCGATCAGCGCGCCGCTCTGGATCGCTGCAATCACGCCACGGGTGGTGGGGATGTTGAAGCGTTTGCCCACGCCGTAGCCACCGCCGGTCCAGCCGGTGTTGACCAGGTAGACCTTGGAGCCGAAACCGCGGATGCGCTTGATCAGCAGCTCGGCGTATTCGCCCGCCGGACGCGGGAAGAACGGTGCGCCGAAGCAGGTGGAGAAGGTCGACTTGATGCCCGAGCCCGAACCCATTTCAGTCGAGCCCACCAGAGCGGTGTAGCCGGACAGGAAGTGGTAGGCGGCTTGTTCTTCGCTGAGGATCGAGACAGGCGGCAGTACGCCGGTCAGGTCGCAGGTCAGGAAGATCACGGCGTTAGGCTCGCCACCGAGGTTCTTCGGTGCGCGTTTTTCGATCAGCTCGCGCGGGTAGGCGGCGCGGCTGTTCTGGGTCAGGCTGTCGTCGGCGTAGTCGGCTTTCTTGGTGACCGGGTCGATCACCACGTTTTCCAGAACGGCACCGTGCTGGATGGCTTTCCAGATCACCGGCTCGTTCTTTTCCGACAGGTCGATGCACTTGGCATAGCAACCGCCTTCGATGTTGAACACCACGCCCACGCCCCAACCGTGTTCGTCGTCACCGATCAGGTAACGGCTTTCGTCGGCGGACAGGGTGGTCTTGCCGGTGCCCGACAGACCGAAGAACAGGGTCACGTCGCCTTCTTCGCCCATGTTGGCGGCGCAGTGCATCGGCAGTACGTCGGCAGCCGGCAGCAGGAAGTTCTGCACGGAGAACAGGGCTTTCTTCATTTCACCGGCGTAGCGCATGCCGGCGATCAGCACTTTCTTGGCCGCGAAGTTGAGGATCACGGTGCCATCGGAGTTGGTGCCGTCGCGCTCTGGCTCGCAGACGAAGTTCGGCGCGTTGAGGATCTGCCACTCATCCTTGCCACCGGCGTTGTACTGCTCGGGGTTGATGAACAGGCAGCGGCCGAACAGGTTGTGCCAGGCGGTCTCGGTGGTCATTTTCACCGGCAGGTAGTGCGCCGGATCGGAACCTACATGCACATGGGAAACAAAACGCTCGCGCTCGCCCAGGTAGGCTTCAACGCGGTCCCACAGGGCGTCGAACTTGGCCGCCGGGAATTTGCGGTTGATCGGGCCCCAGGCGATAGCGTCCTGGGTGCTGGGCTCTTCTACGATGAAACGATCCACTGGCGAACGGCCGGTACGATGACCGGTGCGAACCACCAGAGCGCCGGTATCGGCAAGCTCGCCCTCACCGCGGTTCAGGGCTTCTTTGACCAGATCATCCACACTCAGATCGGTGTACACGGCGTTATTGGCTTGCGTCATGAGGTTCCCCGTCGGCCATTGGCCGAGTGCTCCAAACGTTTTGTAGTAGAAACTCGCGCACTACTACCGCGAAAAAAGTGCGCCGGATTATGCCAGAAAAGCCCCAAAATAGTAGGGCCCTCCCGTCAGCACGGCGTAATTCCGGCGTTTGCCAGGTGATTTACCTGCGCTGAATCGTTTTAGTGACGAGTATCTGACGGCGTGTCCACGCCCGCCCCCGCGAACAATTGCGCGATATCAGCGGCATCGAACAGGTAGCGTTCGTTGCAGAACTGGCAATCGATCTCGATGCTGCCGCCATGTTCGACCACCAGTTGCTGGGCATCTTCCAGACCCAGGCTGACCAGCGCATTGCCCGAGCGTTCCCGCGAGCAACTGCAGCGAAAACGCAGCGGCTGCACGTCGAACAGGCGCACGGCTTCTTCGTGGTACAGGCGGTGGAGCACGGTTTCGTTGTCCAGGCTCAGCAGCTCATCGGCGGTCAGGGTGCTGGCCAGGGCGGTGAGGTGCTGCCAGCTGGCGTCACGCTCTTCCTGATCACGCAGGCGGTCGGCGGGCAGTTGTTGCAGGAGCAGGCCACGGGCGCTGCGGCCGTCGGCATAGAGCCAGAAACGGGTGCCGGTCTGTTGCGACATGACGAAGTAGTTGGTGAAGCATTCCGCCAGGTTGGTGCCGTCCAGGTCGACGATGCCCTGGTAGCGCTGGCCATTGGTCGGGTCCACGGTCAGGGCCAGGACGCCGTTGGGCATCAGGTCGGCGAGGGTGGCATCAGGGGCGATCTGCTCCGCGTCGTAACGGGCCAGGCCACGGATCTCGCGCTCGCTGGAGCACTCGATCATCAGCAGCGGCACCGGGCCTTCGGAGCGGGCCTGGAGAATCAGCAAGCCATCGAATTTCAGGGTGCCGACCAGCAACGATGCCGCCGCCATCAGTTCGCCAAGCAGCTGTGCAACCGGCTCGGGATAGGGGTGTTTGGCGAGGACTTCCGCGTAACTGCGCTCCAGCGCCACCAGCTCGCCGCGGGTGTCGCTCTCATCGAAGATGAAGCGTTGAGTGAAGTCGGTATCCGGCAAATCAGTCATAGGTCTGGGTATCTGAATGATGACAAAAAGGTGACAAGCACCGAAAATTGCGGCTTTGCACCATGAGGGTGCAGTTTTGCGGTGATTGGAGATATTTTATGAACAATCCGGGTTTGTTCCAAGCAAGGTGGAACCTCGGCAAGCTGGTTCTGTGCAATTTACTCCCTTTGGCCCTGCTGGGTTTCTGGTTGTGGCCCACCGGGCAGGCGCTCTGCACGGTCTTCGACGAATGGCTGTTCCACCACCTCAACGCCCCTCTGGCAAGCAACTCGACCTGGCTGCATATCTGGGCCGTGGCCAGCCTGCGGCCGTTCGATATCGTAGTGGGGCTGATCATGCTCGGCCTGCTGATTCGCGGTGACTGGGTGTTCAAGGCGGTGGATGTGCGCCGTGCCTTCTTCGGCTTTCTATCGATCCTGATTCTGATGGTGGTGATTCGCGCGCTGTTTTCCAAGCTGGTGGCCGTCATGAACTGGCAGCACAACAGCCCGTCCATGGTGCTGGAAGGCGCCGTGCACATGAGCGACTACTTCCCGGGCTGGGAAAAGACCTGGGAACTCAAGGACCGCTCCAGCCAGAGCTTCCCGGGCGACCACGCTTCGGTGCTGCTGATCTGGGGCCTGTTCATGGGGATCTTCAGCCGCAGCATCGGCCAGTTCCTGATCGTCTGGGGCCTGACCCTGCTGTTCATGATGCCGCGCCTGGTGGCAGGCGCCCACTGGGGCCAGGACGACTACATCGGCGGTGTGCTGCTGGCGGTGCTGGCCCTGGGCTGGGGCTACTACACCCCGTACGCGGCGCGGATGTCGAACTTCCTGCTGCGCCTGACCCACCCGCTGTTCAACCTGTTGAGCCGGATGCCCGTGCTCTCGCGCATGAGCGTGGTGCGCGCCAGCAGCCTGCTGCGCTAAGCAGCCCCGTAGGAGCCGGCTTACCGGCTCCTACGGTTTCATTCGTGGTTGCTGCCGTGGAACTTGAACAGGTCCCGGCGCTGTTTCTTGCTCGGTTTACCGTCGGTGCTCACTCCTAGGGCACCAGCCTTGCGCTGGGCCGCAGCGGCTTCGCGCTTGGCGATGCTGGCCTCGGTTTCCGCGTACAGAGCCTGCGCTTCAGGAGCGCCACGGCGGACGATGGACAGGGCCTGGACCACCACGGTGCGTTCGTCGAAGCCGGCGCGAATCTGGTATTCATCGCCTACCCGCGGCTCCTTGCCCGGTTTGCAGCGCTCGCCCCGGTGATGCACCTTGCCGCTTTCAATCGCTGTCTTGGCCAGGGCACGAGTCTTGTAGAAGCGCGCTGCCCACAGCCATTTATCCAGACGAACCTTGTCCTCTTCTTCCTGCTTGTGCGCCACTGGAATTCCCCTCGCTGAAAAATGTCGCAACTTTACCGCCTGCAAGCGGGCTCTCATAAACCCTGCCGCTCACCTAAAATAACCCAGGTTGCGCCCTGATACGCGAGGAGTCCCCGTGACTGACTTCCCCACTTCCCTGACCTCGCCCGGCAACCGTTGCGAAGGTTGCCAGCAAAGCCAGCCACTGGGCTTCGATTTTTCCTTCGCCTACCAGCCCATAGTCGATCTGCGGGACCACTCGGTCTTCGCCCATGAAGCCCTGGTGCGCGGGGTCAATGGCGAAGGGGCGGGAACGGTGCTGGGCCAGGTCAATGACAGCAATCGCTACCGTTTCGACCAGCGCTGCCGGACCCAGGCAATCACCCTCGCCGCCCAGTTGGGGATGCAAAGCCACCTGTCGATCAACTTCATGCCCAACGCCGTGTACCGGCCGGAACTGTGCATCCGCAGCACCCTGGAGGCGGCCCGGGCCCAGCGTTTTCCCCTGGACCGGCTGATTTTCGAAACCCTGGAAAGCCAGCACGTAGATAACTATCGCCATTTGACCAATATTCTGCGTGAATACCGCGAATTCGGCTTCAAGACCGCCATCGACGACTTCGGCTCGGGGTACTCGGGGCTGAACCTGCTGGCGGATTTCCAACCCGACCTGATCAAGCTCGACATGGCGCTGGTGCGCGATGTGGACCAGGATCGCGTACGCCAGGCGATCATCCGCGCGATTGTCACAATGTGTGCGGAGTTGGGGGTTACAGTCATCGCCGAAGGTATTGAAAGCGCCGGTGAACGGGACTTTCTCAGCGACTGTGGAATATATCTGATGCAGGGCTACTGGTTCGCCAAGCCTGCATTCAAAGCCCTGGCCGAGGTTCCGGCCGCGGCCTGGAACAGCTAATTGCGGATTTTCCTTATTGAAGACTTTTGACCATTTGACCGTTGTCGGTCTGCGCGAGTGGGTGGCGCTCCCGGATCTGGGCGTGGCCGGCCTGCGCGCCAAGATCGACACCGGGGCCAGCACCTCCAGCCTGCATGCCACCGAGATCGAGCCCTTCGAGCGCGACGGTGAGCAGTGGGTGCGCTTCAATGCCCACCTGGGCAGTGTGGTGCAGTTGCGTCACCGGCGTTGCGAAGCGCCGCTGGTGGCGATGAAAACCATTAAAAGCTCCAATGGCCAGGCCCAGGTGCGCTACGTGATCAGCACCACCCTGGCCCTGGGCGATCGGGTGTGGCGGGTGGAGTTCACCCTCGCCTGCCGCAAGGCCATGCGCTATCGCCTGCTGCTGGGTTCCAAGGCTCTGATCGACGGCCAACTGGTGGTCAATCCGGGCATCAAGTACGTACAAGACAAACCGGTGTTCCCGGTATCCACTACCTCTGCCACAGGTGTTGCATGAAGATCGCTGTGCTGTCGCGTAACCCGCGTCTGTATTCCACTCGTCGTCTGGTCGAGGCCGGCACCGAGCGTGGCCATGAAATGGTAGTGGTCGATACCCTGCGCGCCTACATGAACATCGCCAGTCACAAGCCGCAGATCCACTACCGCGGCAAGCCCCTGGAAGGCTTCGATGCGGTGATCCCGCGGATCGGTGCCTCGGTGACCTTCTATGGCTGCGCGGTGCTGCGCCAGTTCGAAATGATGGGGGTGTTCCCCCTCAACGAATCGGTGGCCATCGCCCGCTCCCGGGACAAGCTGCGCTCGCTGCAGTTGCTGTCGCGGCGTGGTATCGGCCTGCCGGTGACCGGCTTCGCCCATTCCCCGGACGACATTCCCGACCTGATCGAGATGGTCAACGGCGCGCCATTGGTGATCAAGGTGCTGGAAGGCACCCAGGGCATCGGCGTGGTGCTGTGTGAAACCGCCACGGCGGCGGAATCGGTGATCGAGGCCTTCATGGGCCTGAAGCAGAACATCATGGTCCAGGAGTACATCAAGGAGGCCGGCGGCGCCGACATTCGCTGCTTCGTGGTGGGGGACAAGGTGATCGCGGCAATGAAACGCCAGGCCAAGCCGGGGGAGTTTCGCTCCAACCTGCATCGCGGCGGCAGCGCCAGCCTGATCAAGATCACTCCCGAAGAACGCATGACCGCGCTGCGGGCGGCCAAGGTCATGGGCCTGAGCGTGGCAGGGGTGGATATCCTGCGTTCCAATCACGGGCCGCTGGTGATGGAAGTCAATTCCTCGCCGGGCCTGGAAGGCATCGAGACCACCACCGGCAAGAACGTGGCGGGAATCATCATCGAGCACATCGAGAAGAACGGCGGGCCGAACATGACCCGGACCAAGGGCAAGGGCTAGGGATCGCGTTGCCGGCCTTGCGCTGGCAAGCCAGCTCCTACGGGCTATGTGCTGCCTGCAGGAGCGAAGCCCTGATCAATCCGCATCACGGGGCAGCAGCAAGCCCAGCGGCAGGCGTACCCGCGCTTCCAGGCCACCATCGGGGCGGTTGCGCAGTTCGACATTGCCACCGTGCATGGCGGCAATCCGCTTGACGATGGCCAGCCCCAGCCCGGTGCCCTTGCCGCCGCGGGCACGGTCGCCACGGGTGAAGGGGTTGAAGATCGCTTCCAGTTCCGAAGGATCGATCCCCGCGCCACGGTCCATCACGCTGAGCACCACATAGGGCGCATTGGTGTCACCGGACACATAGGCCGCCACTTCCACTTCCGTACCCGCATGATTCAGGGCGTTACCGATCAGGTTGTTGAGCAGGCGCTTCATCGACACCCGGCGCAACGGGAACGGCTGGATCGGCTCCAGGCGCAGGTGCACCCGTTCTTCGTTCTGGTTGTAGGGCGCCGCCACTTCCTGCACCAGATCGCCCAGGTCCACCTCTTCCACCGATTCGTCGCGCCCATCGCGAATGAAGGCCAGGAACTGGTCGAGAATGGCGTCCATGTCCTCGATATCCCGCACCATGTCGTCGGTCAGGTCAGTGTGATCGCCCATCAATTCCAGCGACAGGCGCAGCCGGGTCAGCGGCGTGCGCAGGTCGTGGGACACCCCGGCCAGCATCAACTCCCGTTCTCGCCCTGCCTGTTCCACGTCCTCGGCCATCTGGTTGAACGCGCGGTAGACCTCGGTCATTTCGCTGGGCGTATCGCTGATGGGCAGGCGCACGCTGCGCCCCTGGCCCAGTTGCCGGGCGGCATACACCAGGCGCTTGAGGGGCTGGTTGAGCTGGCTGACGAAAATCCAGGCCGAGGCGGTGGACAAGAGGCCAATGGCCAGGAACCAGCCCAACACGCTCCAGATCTTCTGCCCCCGCAGCGGGTGGGGGTACAGCGGCACCTTGAGCCAGCCGTCCCCCAGGCTCGGCGCCCGCACCCAGAGCGCCGGCGGCGCATGCATGCGCAGGCGCACTTCGGTGTCGGCGCCCAGTTCGGCCTGCATCTGCCGCTGGTAGATCTCGCTGTAGGGCCAATGCTGCTCGCCGGCCGGTACGCCGCTGCCCACCACCTTGATCAGGCCGGCAGCCTCGGCGATCTGGTCACGGTTGGATTCATCGGCAGCCCAGTAGGCGCGCAGGGTCAGGGCCACGCCGTGGCTGTACTGCCGGTCCACCAGCACGTCCTCGTTCATCAACAGATAAACCAGGGTCAATGCCTTGGAAAACAGCACCACGATCAGCACCAGCCACAGGGTGCGGGAGAAGAAACTCTGGGGGAACCACAGCGGGGTTTTCATAACAGCCACTACACACTTTGCAGGAGCGACTCGCGCTCGCACCGTTGCGGAATGCGAACGCCCGGGTCGTTACCGGCCCGGGCGTTGGCTCCTACAAATCAATGATCACTTGGTCGCGGTGCCATCCGGCACAAAGACATAACCCACGCCCCAGACGGTCTGGATGTAGCGCGGCTTGGAAGGATCGGGCTCGATCATCCGACGCAGGCGGGAGATCTGCACGTCAATGGAGCGCTCCAGGGCGTCCCATTCGCGACCACGGGCCAGGTTCATCAACTTGTCCCGGGTCAGCGGCTGGCGGGCGTTCATCACCAGCGCCTTGAGCACCGCGAATTCACCGGTGGTGAGCATGTGCACTTCATTTCCGCGCTTGAGCTCGCGGGTGGCCAGGGACAACTCGTAGTCGCCGAAGGTCACGCTTTCGTCTTCGCTGCCCGGCGCACCCGGCACCGGGGCGGACTGGCGACGCAATACGGCCTTGACCCGCGCCATCAGCTCGTCGGGATTGAACGGCTTGGCCAGGTAATCGTCGGCGCCCAGTTCCAGGCCCTTGATGCGGCTCAGCTCGTCGCCCTTGGCGGTGAGCATGATGATCGGAATCTGGTTGTTCGCGCTGCGCAGGCGGCGGCATGCGGTCAAGCCGTCTTCGCCGGGCAGCATCAGGTCGAGTACCACCAGGTTGAACACTTCGCGACCCAGCAGGCGGTCCATTTGCTCGGTGTTCGGTACTGCGCGGGCACGGTAGCCCTTGCTGACGAAGAAACGCTCCAGCAGGCTGCTCAGCCCCGGGTCGTCGTCAACAATAAGAATTTTTTCGCCTTCAGCAGTTTGTACAGTGCTGCTCATTGGATGCTCCTCTAATCTCGGTGCGCATTATGGCGTAGCTGCCGTTATACGCACCGAGTGCATTGTTAGCAGATTTTTCCTCTATCGCCAGCAAACCCGCTGTCGGCCTGAGGCTGGCGATCACCCCGCAACGGCTAACGCTGGGTATAATGCGCCGCCTTTTGTGTTGGGCAATATCTGATCAGTACGCCTGCGGCCGGTTTATTTTTTTACCCGGGCCGGCAGTATTTTTTCGATTTCACGGGTCAACAGGCAGCCTTTTGATCCAGGTGGCGGCGCGTGCCAGGCCGCTCAACCAGACTCGCCGGGCCTTATTTTCGTGCCCGCGGGCCTGCTTTCACAATTTGTCAGGTGGTTTTATGGACAGCATCAACAGCCGCATTGCCGAGGAACTCGGCGTACGCCCACAACAGGTCGAAGCGGCCGTCGCTCTATTGGATGAAGGCTCCACCGTGCCCTTCATCGCCCGCTACCGGAAAGAAGTCACCGGCAGCCTCGATGACACCCAGCTGCGTCATCTGGAAGAGCGCCTGCGCTACCTGCGAGAACTCGACGAACGGCGGATCAGCATCCTCGCCAGCATCGAAGAGCAAGGCAAGCTGACCCCGGAGCTGGCCCGCGACATCAAGCTGGCCGACACCAAGACCCGCCTCGAAGACCTTTACCTGCCTTACAAGCAGAAGCGCCGCACCAAGGGCCAGATCGCCCTGGAAGCCGGCCTCGGCGAACTGGCCGACGGCCTGTTCAACGACCCGAACCTGGCTCCGGAAACCGAAGCCGCACGCTTCGTCGACGCCGAAAAAGGCGTGGCCGACGTCAAGGCCGCCCTGGAAGGCGCCAAGTACATCCTGATGGAGCGCTTCGCCGAAGACGCCAGCCTGCTGGAAAAGCTGCGCAATTTCCTCAAGCAGGAAGCGACCATCAGCGCCCGCGTGGTGGCTGGCAAGGAAGAGGAAGGCGCCAAGTTCCGTGACTACTTCGAACACGATGAACCACTCAAAAGCATGCCGTCGCACCGCGCCCTGGCGATTTTCCGTGGCCGCAACGAAGGCATTCTCAGCTCCGCGCTGAAAGTCGGTGACGAGCTGCCGGGCACCATGCACCCGTGCGAAGGCATGATCGGCCAGCACGTGGGCATCCAGAACCAGAACCGTGCCGCCGACAAATGGCTCGGCGAAGTGGTGCGCTGGACCTGGAAGGTCAAGCTCTACACCCACCTGGAAACCGACCTGCTGGGCGAGCTGCGCGATGGCGCGGAAACCGAGGCGATCAACGTCTTCGCCCACAACCTGCACGACCTGCTGCTGGCCGCTCCGGCCGGCCCGCGCGCCACCCTGGGCCTGGACCCGGGCCTGCGCACCGGCTGCAAGGTGGCGGTGGTGGATGCCACCGGCAAGCTGCTGGACCACGCCACCGTCTACCCCCATGTGCCGCACAACAAGTGGGACCAGACCCTGGGCATACTGGCTGCCCTGTGCGCCAAGCACTCGGTGGACCTGATCGCCATCGGCAACGGCACCGCCAGCCGGGAAACCGACAAGCTGGCGGCCGAGCTGATCAAGAAATACCCGGCCATGAAGATGACCAAGGTCATGGTCTCCGAAGCCGGTGCATCGGTGTACTCGGCCTCGGAGCTGGCGGCCAAGGAATTCCCGGACCTGGACGTATCGATCCGTGGCGCGGTGTCCATCGCCCGCCGCCTGCAGGATCCACTGGCCGAGCTGGTGAAGATCGACCCGAAATCCATCGGTGTCGGCCAGTACCAGCACGATGTCTCGCAACTGAAACTGGCCCGTGGCCTGGACGCGGTGGTGGAAGACTGCGTGAACGCCGTGGGCGTCGACGTCAACACCGCCTCCGTGGCCCTGCTGGCGCGGATCTCCGGCCTCAACGCGACCCTGGCGCAGAACATCGTCAGCCACCGCGACGAACACGGTGCCTTCAAGACCCGCGCCGCGCTGAAAAAAGTCGCCCGCCTGGGTGAAAAGACCTTCGAACAGGCCGCCGGCTTCCTGCGTGTGATGAACGGCGACAACCCGCTGGACGCTTCCGCAGTGCACCCGGAAGCCTACCCGCTGGTACAACGCATCGCTGCCGACACCGGCCGCGACATCCGCTCGCTGATCGGCGACAGCGGCTTCCTCAAGCGCCTGGACCCGAAAAAGTTCACCGACGAAACCTTCGGCCTGCCCACCGTCACCGACATCCTCCAGGAACTGGACAAGCCCGGCCGCGACCCGCGCCCCGAGTTCAAGACCGCCGAGTTCCAGGACGGTGTCGAAGACCTCAAGGACCTGCAACTGGGGATGATCCTCGAAGGCGTGGTGACCAACGTCACCAATTTCGGGGCCTTCGTCGACATCGGCGTGCACCAGGACGGCCTGGTGCACATCTCGGCGCTGTCGGAGAAGTTCATCAAGGACCCACGCGAAGCGGTGAAGGCCGGTGACGTGGTGAAAGTGAAGGTCATGGAAGTCGATATCCCGCGCAAACGCGTCGGCCTGTCGATGCGCATGGGCGACACCCCGGGCGAGAAGATCGACGGTGCCCGTGGCTCCCGCCCCGGCTCGGCGCCACGCTCCTCCCAGGGCAATGCACCGCGCAAGGAGAGCGCCGCGCCCGCTCCGAGCAACAACGCCATGGCCTCGCTGTTCGCCAACGCCAAGCAGTTGAAGAAACGCTGATGCAGATCCCTGCCGGTCTGACCGAAAGCGCCTTCAGCCAATTGCTCGGCTGCCGTCTGCAACGCCTGGAAACCGGCGAAGCGGACGTCGCCCTGGAGCTGACCCCGCAACTGCGCAATCGCGGGCAGAAGCTGCACGGCGGGGCGATCTTCAGCCTGGTGGACATTGCCATGGGGCTGGCCTGCTCCAGCACCCACGGCTTCGACCAGCAGAGCGCCACCATCGAGTGCAAGATCAACTACATCCGCGCCGTGGCCGAGGGCGAGGTGCTGTGCCGGGCCAAGGTGATCCACCCCGGCCGCCGCACCCTGGTGGTGGAAGCGGATGTGATCCAGGGCGACAAACTGGTCGCAAAAGCACAAGGCACCTTCGCGGTCCTATAGCTCCCTGTCATGTATTTGGGTTAATTTCGGCGCTGCAAAAGCGGCGTCGGAGTTTTCTGCCCGCGCTAAAGCCAGATTCAGGGATGAAGGATTGGCGTTTTCAGGCGAGTCAGCTTGACTCAAAAACCAGGCGAAAACGCCAGTTTTAACTTCACCCTTGTAGACCGTCCTGCCCACCCCCATATTGGGGCGACTGACGCGTGAAGGAATCCAACTTGAGCGAACTTCTCAACCGCCGCCTGGCTCTGCTCGGCGAGCGCGCTAACCTCTCTCTGCTCGAGCAGTGCCTGCACGGTATCGAACGTGAATGCCTGCGTGTCACCGGCGAAGGCCGCCTGGCACAGACCCCGCACCCGGAAGAACTGGGTTCCGCGCTGACCAACGAACAGATCACCACGGACTACTCCGAGTCGCTGCTGGAGTTCATCACCCCGGCCCTCAAGGACCCGGCGGACACCCTGGCCAGCCTCGACAAGATTCATCGCTTCGCCTACAGCAAGCTCGGCAACGAGTACCTGTGGAGTCCATCGATGCCGTGCCCGTTGCCGGCCGAGGAAGATATCCCCATCGCCTACTACGGCACCTCCAACATCGGTCAGCTCAAGTACGTGTACCGCAAGGGCCTGGCCCTGCGCTACGGCAAGACCATGCAGTGCATTGCCGGGATCCACTACAACTTTTCCCTGCCGGAACAGCTATGGCCGCTGCTCAAGCAGGCCGAGGGCTTTGTCGGCACCGACCGTGACTACCAGTCCTCGGCCTATATCGCGCTGATCCGCAATTTCCGTCGCTACAGCTGGCTGCTGATGTACCTGTTCGGTGCCTCGCCGGCCCTGGACGCGGGTTTCCTGCGCGGCCGCTCGCACCAGCTGGAACAGTTGGACGCCGAGACCCTGTACCTGCCCTACGCCACCAGCCTGCGCATGAGCGACCTGGGCTACCAGAGCAAGGCCCAGGCCGGCCTGACCCCTTGCTACAACGACCTGAACAGCTACACCGACAGCCTGCGCAAGGCCGTGGCCACGCCCTACGCGCCCTATGTGGAAGTCGGCACCCACAAGGATGGCGAATGGGTGCAACTGAACACCAACATCCTGCAGATCGAAAACGAGTACTACTCCAACATCCGCCCCAAGCGCGTGACCTACACCGGCGAGCGGCCGATCCAGGCGCTGATGGCCCGGGGTATCCAGTACGTCGAAGTACGCTGCCTGGACATCAACCCGTTCCTGCCACTGGGCATCGACATCCAGGAAGCCCGCTTCCTCGACGCCTTCCTGCTGTATTGCGCACTCAACGACAGCCCGCTGTTCGAGAACAACGAGTGCGGCAATGCCACCTCGAACTTCCTCGCCGTGGTCAAGGAAGGCCGGCGCCCGGGCCTGCAGCTGCAACGCCAGGGCCAGCCGGTGGAAATGAAGGAGTGGGCCGCCCAACTGCTGGAGCAGATTGCCCCTCTGGCCGCCCTGCTCGACCAGAGCCATGGCAGCGACGTGCACAGCAAGGCCCTGGACGCCCAATTGGCCAAGGTCAAGGATTCGTCCCTGACCCCTTCGGCCCAGGTGCTGGCGGCCATGAGCGAGCACAAGGAGAGCTTCACCCAGTTCTCCCTGCGCCAGAGCCAGGCCCATGCCGAGTACTTCCGCAGCCAGGCCCTGAGCAAGGAAGAGCAAGCCGCGTTCGAAGAAGCGGCGCGCAAATCCCTGGAACAGCAGACCGAGCTTGAACAGAACGAGGTGGGTGATTTCGACGTGTTCGTCGGCGCCTACCAGGCCAGCATCCTGGCCATCAGCAACTGACGCTTCGCCGGCCGGCTCCTACCCCCCTCCCGTAGGAGCCGGCTTGCCGGCGAACAACACGCTGCATATTCCTCTCATAAGCTAATGCAAATAAGTTATTTATTTCTGCATTCTTAGATCATTTAGTCTCCTCCCACGCCGATCATCGGCCGCCTATGAGGAGCCTCCCATGAAACTGCATTTCCCCCTTCGCCTCCTGGCGGCCGCGTCCCTGGCCGCAGCGAGTTTCTTCGCCCAGGCGGCCGACGTCACCGTCGCCTACCAGACCACCGTCGACCCGGCCAAGGTCGCGCAAGCCGATGGCAGCTACGAAAAAGCCACCCAGGCCAAGATCAACTGGCGCAAATTCGATAACGGCGCCGACGTCATCGCCGCCATCGCTTCCGGCGATGTGCAGATCGGCTACCTGGGCTCCAGCCCGCTGACCGCCGCCATCACCCGCAAGGTGCCGGTGCAGACTTTCCTCATTGCCACCCAGATCGGCGCCGCCGAAGCCCTGGTGGCCCGGGACGGTTCCGGGATCAACAGCCCTCAGGATCTGGTCGGCAAGAAAGTCGCCGTGCCCTTCGTTTCCACCGGCCACTACAGCCTGCTGGCAGCCCTGAAGCACTGGAACGTCGACCCCTCGAAAGTGCAGATACTCAACCTCGCGCCACCGGCGATCATCGCCGCCTGGAAGCGCGGCGATATCGACGCCACCTACGTCTGGGACCCGGCCCTGGGCGTGGCCAAGGAAAACGGCAAGGTGCTGATCACCTCCGGTGAACTGGCCAAGTTCGGCGCACCGACCTTCGACGCCTGGATCGTGCGCAAGGATTTTGCCGAGAAGCATCCGGAAATCGTCACGGCCTTCGCCAAGGTGACCCTGGATGCCTACGCCCAGTACCGCAAGGACCCGCAAGCCTGGCTGGCCAACCAGGGCAACGTCGACAAGCTGGTGAAACTCTCCGGGGCCAAGGCCAGCGATATCCCGCTGCTACTGCAGGGCAACGTCTACCCGCTGGCCGCCGACCAGGTGGTCAGCCTCGGTGCGCCGACCACCAAGGCCATCACCGACACCGCCGCGTTCCTCAAGGAGCAGGGCAAGGTCGAGGCAGTGCTGCCGGACTACGCCCCCTACGTCAGCGCCAAGTTCATCCCTGAATAACCCGCGTCAGGACAGGAGATAGCCGTCATGGCCTTGCTACAACTGGAGCGCATCAGCGCACAGTACCCCGGCGCCGCCGAACCGGTGCTGGCGGATATTTCCCTGACCCTGGGGCCACAGCAACTGCTGGTCGCCCTGGGCCCTTCCGGCAGCGGCAAGACCTCGCTGCTGAACCTGATTGCCGGCTTCGTCGAACCCAGCGCCGGGCGCATCCAGCTCGATGGCGTACCGGTGCAGGGCCCCAGCGCCGAACGCGGCGTGGTGTTCCAGGACGATGCCCTGCTGCCCTGGCAGGACGTGCTGGGCAACGTCGCCTTCGGCCTGGAGCTGGCTGGCGTGGCCCGCGACAAGCGCGAAGCCCGGGCTCGGGAAATGCTTGCCCTGGTGGACCTGGCCGGCTTCGACAAGCGCCGCATCTGGCAGCTCTCCGGTGGCCAGAAGCAGCGTGTGGGCCTGGCCCGCGCCCTGGCGGCCGACCCGCGGGTGCTGCTGATGGACGAACCCTTCGGTGCCCTGGATGCCTTCACTCGCGAGCAGATGCAGGAGCTGCTGCTGCAAGTCTGGCGGCGCACTGCCAAGCCGGTGTTCCTGATTACCCACGACATCGAGGAAGCGGTGTTCCTGGCCACCGACCTGATTCTCCTGGCGCCCAACCCGGGGCAGATCGTCGAACGCCTGAACCTGGACTTCGGCCAGCGCTACGCCGCCGGCGAGTCGGCGCGGGCGATCAAGTCCGACCCGCGGTTCATCGAAACCCGCGAACACGTGCTGGCCCGGGTGTTCTCCCAGCGCAGCGCCACCCAGCAGCAGGAGCGGCCATGAGCAGCTACGAGATTCCCGCCACCGCCACCGGCGAGGCCAACCCCAAAGCGCCACAAATCGCGCGCCGCAGCCTGAGCACCCGCTGGATCAGCGTGCTGACCCTGGTGGTCCTGCTGGCCTTGTGGTGGGCCGTCACCGCCACCGGCCTGATCGAGCCGCTGTTCCTGCCGCCCCCTTCTGCGGTGCTGCAAAAGGGCTGGTTGCTGGCCACCAGCGGCTACATGGATTCCACCCTATGGCAGCACCTGGCGGCGAGCCTGCAACGCATCGGCCTGGCCCTGGGCTTTGCCGTGCTGACGGCGATTCCGGTGGGCATCGCCATCGGCGCAAACCGCATCGCCCGTGGCGTGCTCGACCCTTTGATCGAGTTCTACCGGCCGATTCCGCCCCTGGCCTACCTGCCGCTGATCGTCATCTGGTGCGGCATTGGCGAGCTGTCCAAGGTGCTGCTGATCTACCTTGCGATCTTCGCCCCGATCGCCATCGCCACCGCCACCGGCGTGCGCACCGTGGACCCGGCGAAGCTGCGCGCCGCCCAGTCCCTGGGGGCTACCCGGGCCCAGCTGATTCGCCATGTGATCCTGCCCAGCGCCTTGCCGGACATCCTCACCGGCGTGCGCATCGGCCTGGGCGTGGGCTGGTCGACCCTGGTGGCGGCAGAGCTGATTGCCGCCACCAGCGGCCTGGGTTTCATGGTGCAGTCCGCCGCGCAATTCCTGGTCACCGATGTGGTGGTGCTGGGGATCCTGGTGATTGCCCTGATCGCCTTCGCCATGGAAATGGGCCTGCGCGCCCTGCAGCGCAAGCTGGTGCCCTGG
>NZ_VYKE01000088.1:0-23981 GCF_032424515.1 Pseudomonas sp. JV245A | reverse complement strand
GCAAGGTGTCGCTCAGGCCATGGCTGGCCTGGCTGAAGCCCTGCATGTAGACGCCGGCCTTGCAGCGCTCGTCGGTCACCAGGCGGTAATTGCGGTCCACCTCGAAGTCACCCAGGTAGGCCTGCAGCGGCGCCAGCAGTTGACGATGCATCTGCCGCTCGTAGCCGGTGGCCAGCACCACCGCATCGTAGTGACGCACTTCGCGCTCGCCGCTGGCACTGTTGCGCAGGATCAGCTCGATGCCCAGGTCGGTGGCGGTGGCCTTCTCCACCGTGGTCATGGTGCGGAAGGTGTGGCGTGCGATGCCGGAAACCTTCTGCCGGTAGAAAATCCCGTAGATGCGCTCGATCAGGTCGATGTCCACCACCGAATAGTTGGTGTTCTGGTATTCGCTGACCAGGCGCTCGCGCTCGCTGCCAGTCTGCTGGAACACCAGGTCGGTGAAGGCCGGGGAGAACACTTCGTTGACGAACGGGCTGTCATCCGCCGGCTTGAGTGCCGAACCGCGCATGATGATGTCGGCCTGCACCGAAGGGAAACTGTCGTTGAGGTCGATGAAGGCTTCTGCCGCGCTCTGCCCGCCGCCGATGATGGCGATGTTCATCGGTTTGCCACTGACACAGGGCTGGTTGGCCATGCGTTCCAGGTACTGGGAATGGTGGAACACCCGCGCATCGCCCTTGAGCCCCTTGAAGGTTTCCGGAACCCGCGCCGTGCCGCCGGCACTGACCACCACCGAACGGGTGGTGCGCACCAGTTCGCTGCCCTGGGCATCCCGGGAAATCACCCGCAACGCCTCGACCTGCTGGTTGTGCAGCACTGGCTCGATGGCCAGCACTTCTTCGCCGTAGCGGCTGTGTTCCTGGAAGTGCCCGGCCACCCAGCGCAGGTAGTCGTTGAACTCCATGCGGCATGGATAGAAGGTGCCCAGGTTGATGAAGTCCACCAGGCGCCCGTGGTGCTTGAGGTAGTTGACGAAGGAATAGGGGCTGGTGGGGTTGCGCAGGGTCACCAGGTCCTTGAGGAAGGAAATCTGCAGTTCGCTCTGGGTTACCAGGGTATTGCCATGCCAGCGATAGTCAGCCTGCTTGTCGAGGAACAACGCGTCCAGCGGACCGTGCTCCTGCCCGCGCTCCTCCAGCGCAATGGCCAGCGCCAGGTTCGAGGGGCCGAAACCGATACCGATCAAATCGTGAACGTGGGCCGATGCAATTGCCTGTGTCATTTCCAGTGTCCTCTGGATAAACCGCCTCAACGCGGGGGATAAAGTGTCACGGTGACCCGACTGGCCCATGCAGGACAGCAGATCGTCTGTTGAGTAGGGACGAGGACAATGAAAAAAAATTTAACTAAATACGTCTCAACGGCAAAGGCTTATTGAGCATCCCACTGGCGCAGGCGCGACCGGCAATGCTTCATGGCATTAACGATGTGTTTCTCCACCAGGCTGCGGGAAATCCCCAGCTGTTCGGCGATCTGCGGGTGGGACAGGCCTTCGAGCTTGCGCAGCAGGAAGCTCTCGCGACACAGCCGGGGCAGCTCGGCCAGGGCCCGTTGCAGCATTTCCAGGCGCTGGCCGTGATCCAGGCTGGTCTGCGGCGAAGGGTTGAAGTAACGCTCTTCGTTGTCCAGCACCTCCAGGGGCTCGGACTGGCGCAAGGCATTGCGCCGATGGCCGTCGATCACCAGGTTCAGGGCCGTGCGATAGAGAAACGCCCGCGGCTGCTCGATGGGGGTATCGCTGGAGCGCTCCAGGACCCGCACATAAGCGTCATGCACCACATCCTCGGCCACCTGGCGATTGCCCAGCTTGGCGTTGAGGAAGCACATCAGCTCGCGATAGTAGTTTTCCAACAGGGCTCCCGAGCGCCCACTGGGGCGGTTCTGTCCTTGAGCAAGTCCGGCCATGGCCGATTGCACCCGGTAATTCGTGATGGCTGTTTAGTAGCGGCGTAATTTATAGTAATTCTCATATAGATTTAAAGTAGCGCAGCACCGCGGTGGGTTTATTTTCAGTGTTCCGACAGCTGTAACGCCATGTGTCGGCAGTTAAATTCCCCCCCCGGCATCTCGTTTACCTGACAGCTCCCCGTCTCTGCCGTTCCTGCGGCAGCCGCAAGCCTGGCTGCCCCTTGTGCAGCTGGCCGTTGTGACGGGCCGATATCCCCTGGCCGGAACCCTGCATGAAACGTCCTCGCCCTACCCGACGCGCCCTGCTTGCCGCACTGTGTGTGATCCCCGTTGTTGCCATCGCTGCCTGGAAGTTCATCCCGGCAGGCCGTGACCAGTTCACCACCGTGCAAGTGAGCCGCGGCGATATAGAAAGCAGCGTCACCGCCCTGGGCACCTTGCAGCCACGACGCTACGTGGATGTGGGCGCCCAGGCGTCCGGGCAGATCCGCAAGATCCACGTCGAATCCGGTGATCAGGTCAAGGAAGGCCAGTTGCTGGTGGAGATCGACCCCTCCACCCAGCAAGCGAAACTCGACGCCAGTCGTTTCTCCATCGAGAACCTGCAGGCCCAGTTGCAGGAGCAATACGCCCAGAACCAGCTGGCCCGGCAGAAGTACCAGCGCCAGCAGAACCTCAAGGCCGGCGGTGCCACCCGCGAGGAAGACGTACAGACCGCCCAGGCCGAACTCAAGGCCACCCAGGCGCGGATCGACATGTACAAGGCGCAGATCCGCCAGGCCCAGGCCAGCCTGCGCAGCGACCAGGCCGAACTGGGCTACACGCGCATCTATGCCCCCATGTCCGGCACCGTGGTCGCGGTGGACGCCCGCGAAGGCCAGACCCTCAACGCCCAGCAGCAGACCCCGCTGATCCTGCGCATCGCCAAGCTCTCGCCCATGACCGTCTGGGCCGAAGTCTCGGAAGCCGATATCGGCCACGTCAAACCCGGCATGCACGCCTACTTCACCACCCTGAGCGGCGGCAACCGACGCTGGACCAGCACTGTGCGGCAGATCCTGCCGATCCCGCCCAAGCCCCTCAACGAATCCAGCCAGGGCAGCGGCAGCCCCAACAGCACCAGCAAGAGCGGCAGCGGCCGGGTGGTGCTCTACACCGTGCTGCTGGACGTGGACAACGCCGACAACGCCCTGATGGCGGAAATGACCACCCAGGTGTTCTTCGTCGCCAATCAGGCAAAAAATGTGCTCACCGCCCCCATCGCCGCCCTGCACGGCAGTACCGAGCCGGACCTGCAGATGGCTCGGGTAGTGGCCAAGAACGGCTCGATCGACGAACGCAAGGTACGGGTCGGCATCAGCGACCGCCTGCGCATCCAGATCCTCGACGGCTTGAACGAAGGTGATCATCTGCTGATCGGCCCGGCCAACAGCAGCGGGGGTTGAATGCAGACGCCTCTGATCGACCTCAGGAACATCCGCAAATCCTACGGCGGCGGCGACAGCCCGCAGGTCGATGTCCTGCGGGGCATCGACCTGTCGATCCACGCCGGCGAGTTCGTCGCCATCGTCGGCGCCTCGGGCTCCGGCAAGTCGACGCTGATGAACATCCTCGGCTGCCTGGATCGCCCGACCTCGGGCGAGTACCTGTTCGCCGGGGAGAACGTGGCTCACCTGGACAGCGACGAACTGGCCTGGCTGCGCCGCGAGGCCTTCGGCTTCGTGTTCCAGGGCTACCACCTGATCCCTTCCGGCTCGGCCCAGGAAAACGTCGAGATGCCGGCCATCTACGCCGGCACCCCGGCCGCCGAACGCCACGCCCGCGCCGCCGCCCTGCTGGACCGCCTGGGCCTGGCCAGCCGCAGCGGCAACCGCCCGCATCAATTGTCCGGTGGCCAGCAGCAACGGGTATCCATCGCCCGCGCCCTGATGAACGGCGGCCACATCATCCTCGCCGACGAACCTACCGGCGCCCTGGACAGCCACAGCGGCGCCGAAGTCATGGCCCTGCTGGACGAACTGGCCAGCCAGGGCCACGTGGTGATCCTCATCACCCACGACCGCGAAGTGGCGGCACGGGCCAAGCGCATCATCGAGATCCGCGACGGCGAGATCATCAGCGACACCGCCACCAGCGATCCCTCGGTACAACTGAGCGCCAACGCCGGCGCCCTGCAAGCCGTGGACCTGCGCCAGCGCCTGGCCGACGGCAGCGAGCCCACCGGTGCCTGGAAAGGCGAATTGCTGGAAGCCATACAGGCCGCCTGGCGGGTGATGTGGATCAACCGCTTCCGCACCGCCCTGACCCTGCTGGGGATCATCATCGGCGTGGCCTCGGTGGTGGTGATGCTGGCGGTAGGCGAAGGCAGCAAGCGCCAGGTGATGGCGCAGATGGGGGCGTTTGGCTCGAACATCATTTACCTGAGCGGCTACTCGCCCAACCCGCGCACCCCTGAAGGCATCGTCACCCTGGATGACGTCGCCGCCCTGGCCAATCTGCCCCAGGTGAAACGGATCATGGCGGTCAACGGCGCCAAGGCCGGGGTGCGTTTCGGCAACGCCGACTACATGAGCTACGTGGGCGGCAACGACACCAACTTCCCGGAAATCTTCAACTGGCCCGTGGCCCAGGGCAGCTACTTCAGCGAGGCCGACGAACGCTCGGCGGCGGCAGTGGCGGTGATTGGCCACAAGGTCCGGGAAAAGCTCCTCAAGGACGTGGCCAACCCCATCGGCCAGTACATCCTCATCGAAAACGTGCCGTTCCAGGTGGTCGGCGTACTCTCGGAAAAAGGCGCCAGCTCCGGCGACAGCGACAGTGACGACCGCATCGCCGTGCCCTACTCCGCCGCCAGCATCCGCCTGTTCGGCGACCACAACCCGCAATACGTGGCGATCGCCGCCGCCGATGCCAGCCGGGTCAAGCAGACCGAACAGGAGATCGATGAACTGATGCTGCGCATGCACGGTGGCAAGCGCGATTTCGAACTGACCAACAACGCCGCGATGATCCAGGCCGAGGCCCGGACCCAGAACACCCTGTCGCTGATGCTCGGCGCCATCGCCGCGATCTCGCTGCTGGTGGGCGGCATCGGGGTGATGAACATCATGCTCATGACCGTGCGCGAACGCACCCGGGAAATCGGTATCCGCATGGCCACCGGTGCCCGCCAGCGCGACATCCTGCGCCAGTTCCTCACTGAAGCAGTGATGCTTTCAGTGGTCGGCGGCCTGGCCGGCATCGGCGTGGCCCTGATCATCGGCGGCATCCTGATTCTCAGCGAAGTGGCGGTGGCCTTCTCCCTGGCCGCAGTGCTCGGCGCCTTCGCCTGCGCCCTGGTCACCGGCGTCATCTTCGGCTTCATGCCGGCCCGCAAAGCTGCCCGGCTCGACCCGGTCACGGCCCTTACCAGTGAATGATCGATCTATGAAAGTGCACCTGACCCTCCTGGCCGCCAGCGTCTTGCTGGCGGCCTGCAGCAGCCCGGCGCCGCGCCCGGAAAGCGGCCTGCAAGCACCGGCGTCCTGGCACTCTCCCGCCAGCCAGGGCGACCGGCAGCAAGACCTGCGCTGGTGGACCCGTTTCGGCAGCCCGGAGCTGGACCAACTGATCGCCGAAGCCCGGGCCGGCAGCCATGACCTGGCCGCCGCCATGGCCCGGGTCCGCCAGGCCCAGGCCAGTGCCATCGTCGCCGGGGCACCGCTGCTGCCCAGCGTCAATGGCACCTTCAACGCCAGCCGCAGAAAACAGTTGCGGGGCAACGACTCCAGCCAGCTCGATTCCAGCAGCAACAGCAAGGTCACGAACTCGTTCGACGCGGGCCTGAGCGCCACCTATGAAGTCGACTTCTGGGGCGGTCGCCGCGCCGCCTACGACAGCGCCCTACTCGGAGTCCAGGCCAGCAAGTTCGACCAGGCCACCGTTGAGCTGACCCTGCTCAGCGGCGTGGCCAACAGCTATGCCCAGGTCCTGTCCCTGCGCGAACAGAGCCGTATCGCCGAACTCAACCTGGCCAATGCGCAGAACGTGTTGCAACTGGTGCAGACCCGCTATGACTCCGGCTCGGCCACCGCCCTGGAACTGGCCCAGCAGAAAAGCCTGGTGGCCGCCCAGCAACGCCAGGTGCCCCTGGTACAACAGCAGGCCGAAGAGGCGCAGATCACCCTCGCCACCCTGCTGGGCCGGCCGGTACAGAGCCTGAAACTGAACGACCAGCCCTTTGCCCAATTGAACTGGCCGACCATCGATGCCGGGGTGCCCAGCGAACTGCTGACCCGCCGTCCCGATATCGCCGGTGCCGAGGCCCGGCTGGCGGCGGCCCAGGCCGATGTCAAAGTGGCGCGGGCGGCAATGCTGCCGACCCTGACCCTGACCGCCAACCTGGGTTCGAACGCCGACAAGCTGGGCAATGTCTTGCGCAATCCCTTCTACAACCTCACCTCCGGGCTGGTGGCGCCGATCTTCAACAACGGGCGCCTGAGCGCCGAACGGGACAGGACCACAGCGCGCCAGCAAGAGCTGCTGGAGACTTATCGCGGGGCGATCATCAATGGTTTTGCCGATGTGGAGAAAGCCCTCAACAGCATTCGCGGCCTGGACCAGCAACGCCAGTGGCAGAGCGAAGAACTGAACCAGGCGCAGCGCGCCTTCGAGATCGCCCAGAGCCGCTATCAGGCCGGCGCCGAAGACCTGCTGACCGTCCTGGAAACCCAGCGCACCCTGTACACCGTCCAGGACCAGAACGTGCAACTGCGGCTGTCGCGCCTGCAGTCGAGCATTGCCCTGTACAAGGCCCTGGGGGGCGGCTGGAGCCACTGACACGGCGGGAGTGCCCGGCCCGGTCACTCCCGCGCCCGGCGCAGCGGTCGAGCGTGAAATCGCTTAGAATCCCCTCCCGCCCCACCGCCAACAGAACCCCATGCCCCTCGAAAATGCGCCGCACGACCCACTGGCAGACCTGCTGGCCCTGCTGCGCAAGGTCTACCCCGACGGGCTCGACAACCGCGACTACAAGCGCCTTCTGGTGCTGCTGTACCCGCACTTGTGCGACCGCAATCTGGCGCAGTTGATGGCGCAGCTCACCCACAGGGACGCGGACCTCATTCTCAACGACCTCTACGCCGCCGTGACCGGCCAGCCGCCGCCCGCCGCAGAGCTGCAAGCGTTGCAGGCGCTACTGGAGCGGCACGGCGCCCGGGCCATCCTGACGGACGACTGACTGCGCAAGGAGCAAACAATGAACGTCGAGGACTTCAAGCAACTGCTGGACGAGCGCAAGCGCAGCCATCCGATCTGGTTCGAACTGCCGTCGGACCGCCTTGCCAGCCAAACCCAGATCCTGGAGGCGCAGCAGGCCTTGGGGCTGCAACTGCCAGCCGAATACGCCTGGTTCCTAAAGGAGTGCGGCGGCGGCTACTTTGCCCTGGGCACGCTCTACTCACTGGACAGCAGCAGTGATTTCCACCTGGTGCAGATCAACCGGGCGCACCAGGCCATCACCGGCCGTCACCTGCTGTTTTCAGAGAACGGTTGCGGTGACTTCTACGGGTTCAGGATCGAGAACCGGCACTGCCTGGCACCGGTCGAGTTTTTCGACCACAGCTGCGGGCAATGGCAAACCAGCCGATACAACGGGCTCTTGAGCTTCCTCGCCGAAGTGGCCCTGAGCAACTGAATCCCCCGCCTCAGAGCTTCAAGTGCTGGGCATACCAGGGCCGGCGCGGTGCCCGTTTGAGCAGGTCCGGCACCTCTTCGTCGCGGCTCAGGGCGATGCGCAAGGCCAGCTTCATGACCTCCTGATCCATCTCCAGGGACATTTCTCCCGGGGCATTGCCCAGGGGGCCGCAGCCATGGGTCGAGGCCCCCAGCCACGGGTCGTCGATCTCGACCCAACGCCCGGGGGCGAACCAGGGCACGCCATTGACCTCGCGGCGCAATACTTCGCCGGGGTGGTAGCGCTCGTGGGCCCGGAACCAGTCGTCGATCCGGTCATCGATCCAGCCATGGAATTTCCAGAACATGGGGTGCACGTGGGACGAGAAGGGATCGCCGAGAAAGTCATTCTGCGGCTGGTACCAGCGCCCGGCGAAGTCCGAGGACAGGCGCGCTTCCATCACCGGCATGCCGTTGGAAGGATCGCGGGCGACATCCGCCCAGCGCATGTGCAGCCAGTCGTGCAGGCCCAGCTCGACCTCGGACCCGAACTGGCCCAGGGTCAGGCGGCTGAGGTACTCGGGGTCCTGGTACTGCGACTCCCAGACCTGGAAGTTGCCATAGAACGCCGCATCACTTTTCAGCCCGTGCAGCCATTGGGTGAACTCTTCATCATCGTCGGCCACCCAGGCCGGTGGCACCGAACAGCCGTCGTGGTTTTCGTAATAGCGGATAAAGGCCTGCCGGTCCTGCTCAAGACGGGCACAGGGCTGCGGCAACTGCTGCCAGGACACCAGGCCCGGCTGCAACGAGCGGGCGTGCAGGAGCATGTGCCGGTGCATGAACAGAAAATCGATGCCCGAGGCATTGCGGTGCTTGCGCCGCCCACGGGCGTCACGTTCATGCTTGACCGGGCCCGGCTGCCAGCCGAGCCCCCGCAGGCTGTTGCGCTTGTCCTTGGGCAGGGTGTGCCAACGGTCCCGCGAAGCGTGCCAGAGCTGATGGAACAGGCGGTGCTGCGGCGATACCAGCCACGCCAGCAAGGCGGGGCTCAGCCCGCTCTGGTCCCGGGCGGCAGGAAAGACTCGCTTGCGCGCCACAAAACGCGCCGCGGATACCGGCGCCAGTGGCGACGCCTGCAGCGACTGCAGGCTGCCACTGAGGGTGCCGCTGCCGGCATTGCCCCAACTGGCCCAGACCTCATCGAGCACCACCTGGCATTCATGGCTGGGGGCACCGGCGATGCGGCCACCGGCAAACAAGCGCCAGCGCAACCTGGCGGCGTCCACCGACGCCAGGTCGCCCTGCACCATGAACTCCACCGGGCCGTCGCCTCGCAGGCTCTGCGCACGCCCCAGGAGGCCACGCAAGCCGCGCCCGGTGGGGCCGGCATCCAGTAACAACTCACACCCTTTACGAGGCAGGGATTGCGGTCCGTTGGCGTCGAGAAACTCGATATCCCAGATGCCCCGCAGGTGATCGGCAAGGCGCACGCCAGGGTCCAGGGCCACCTCCAGCTTGGCTTCCCCGGGGGTGATCTCCTGCTCTTCCTTGCGGCGAACATCCTGACGCAGCAACTCCTTCTGGGTGTAGAACGCCACAGGGATAGCCGCTCCTGTTACCGCCAGACCGGTCAAAAATCCTCTTCTCGAAAACCTCATCGCTCTACCTTTATCCAGTGGCGCGTCACGCATCTAGCTAGAACGTTGGATTTGCAGGGAAATTTACCGGCCAGCGATTGCCGCGACGCTAAATTTGCTCTCGGCCAGCTCGTTTATCGCGGATAGATGTGCACAAAAGGTCGGACCCGGCAGCACTGAACCCCAGGGCCCGACCCCGTCATCAGCCCGCCTGCGACTGGGATAGCAATGATCAAAATATCTGGTAAGAAAACCCTCTATCTGAGCCTGCTGATACTTATCATCGCCGCCCTCGGCGTCGGTGCCGGCGCGGCCTGGCACTACTACTGGAAGGATCGGGTGTCCTACCCCAACGAAATCGTCAAGCACGCCAACGACCTGCAAGAACGCATCATCTCCTTCGACAGCCACATCACCGTGCCCCTGGATTTCGGCACCGAAGGCAGCGAAGCGGACAAGGACACCTCTCGCCAGTTCGACCTGGTCAAGGCCGGTCGCGGCCGCATGTCCGGCGCCGCCCTGAGCATCCTGGCCTGGCCGGAGATGTGGAACGGCGCCAACGCGCCGCACCGCCCCACCGCTGGCTTCGTCGAGGAAGCCCGCCACCAGCGCGAGACCCGCTACCGGATCATCCAGGGCATGGTGCGTGACTTCCCCAACCAGGCCGCCATCGCCTACACCCCCGCCGACCTGCGCCGCATTGCCTCCGAAGGCAAGGTGGCGGTGGTGATCAGCCTGCTCAATGCCTACGCCATGGGCGACGACCTGGACCAGCTGGACCAGTGGGCCGCACGGGGCATGCGCCTGTTCGGCTTCAGCTATGTGGGTAACAACGACTGGGCCGACTCGTCGCGCCCGCTGCCCTTCTTCAATGACACCCGGGACGCCCTCGGCGGCCTCTCGCCCGTCGGCAAGCAGGCGGTGCAGCGGCTCAATGACCTGGGGGTGGTGATCGACGTCTCGCAGATGTCGAGCAAGGCCCTGGACGACGTTGCGAGCCTGACCCGGGCACCGGTGGTGGCTTCCCACTCCGCCCCCAGGGCGCTGGTGGATATCCCGCGCAACCTCAGCGACCAGGAAATGCAACAGATCAAGGCCACCGGCGGGGTGATCCAGGTCGTGGGCTTCTCCACCTACCTGCGCCCCCTCAGCCAGCCGACCCTGGACAAGCTCAATGCCTTGCGCAAGCGCTTCGACCTCGGGCCACTGCAAGGCCTGGAGAACGCACTGATGCCCGGCGACGCCGTGATCACCATCTGGCCGGAACAGCGCTTTGGCGAATACGCCAGCTCCCTGTACGGCATCCTCGATGAGGAACCCAAGGCCAGCCTCAAGGACTATGTCGACGCCATCGATTACACGGTGAAGAAAGTCGGCATCGACCACGTCGGCATCAGCTCGGACTTCAACGAGGGCGGTGGCGTCAATGGCTGGATGAGCGTGGCGGACAACCGCAACGTCACCGCCGAGCTGATCCAGCGTGGCTACAGCGATATCGAGATCGCCAAGCTCTGGGGCGAGAACTATCTGCGCGTCTGGGAACAGGTGCAGAAACTGGCCAAGCCTGCAAAACCCGCCCCTCAACCCGCCATCGCCGGCTAACCCATGACCACGAGCCTTCCTGTGACCAACCGTCGGACATTCCTCAAACAAGCAGGCCTGTTGGCCGCCGCCCTGCCCCTGGGCAACCTCGCCATCAGCCAGGCCCGGGCCGACAGTGCCACCGCCAGTGCTTCGCAGTGGACCCAATTGCGCCAGTTGTTCGACCTCGACCCGGACTACGTGCACCTGGCCAATTTCCTCATCACCTCGCACCCGAGGCCGGTGCGCGAGGCCATCGAAAAATACCGCGCAGTGCTCGACCGCAACCCGGCCATGGCCATGGACTACGACACCCAGTACACCTGGAAGCGCGAGGCCCAGGTGCGCGAAAGTGTCGGCCGCTACTTGCAGATCAAGCCCGGCCAGGTGGCCCTGACCGGCAGCACCACCGAAGGCCTGGCCCTGATGTATGGCGGCATCCACGTGCGCCCCGGACAGGAGATCCTGACCACGGTTCACGAGCACTACTCGACCCGCAACGCGCTGAAGTACCGCACCCAGCGCGACGGCACCCAGGTGCGCACCATCGAACTGTTCAAGTCGCCCCACCGGATGTCCACCGACGAAGTGCTGGGCAACATCGACCGCAACATCCGCGCCAACACCCGCGTACTGGGCATGACCTGGGTGCAGTCGGGCAGCGGCGTGAAACTGCCGATCGGCGAGATCGGCAAGCTGGTGGACCAGCACAACCGCAATCGCGATGAGCACGAGCGGATTCTCTACTGCGTCGATGGTGTGCACGGGCTGGGGGTGGAGGACATCACCTTTGCCGACCTGAACTGCGACTTCTTCGTCGCCGGCACCCACAAATGGATGTTCGGCCCCAGGGGTACCGGGATCTTCTGCTCGCGCTCGGAACAACTCGAACACCTGACGCCGATGGTGGCGACCTTCTCCGAAAACCAGAACTTCGCCACCACCATGACCCCCGGCGGCTACCACAGCTTCGAGCACCGCTGGGCCGTGGACCAGGCCTTCGACCTGCACATGCAGCTGGGCAAGGCCAACGTCCAGTCGCGCATCCACGAACTCAACAGCTACCTCAAGCAGCGCCTGCAGGAACACCCGGGCATCGAACTGGTCACGCCCCTGAGCCCCGAGCATTCCGCCGGCTTCACCTTCTTCCGCGGCCAGAACCTGGACACCGACGCCACCGCCGCCTGGCTGATCGAGAACCGCATCCTGGTGGACGCGGTGGACCGCGATGCCGGGCCGGTAGTGCGCATGGCCCCCGGCCTGCTCAACAGCGAGGCGGATATCGACCGGACCATGGACCTGCTGGGCAAGCGCCTGCGCAGCAGCAAGACCGCCTGAGCCGTTGCCACGCCCCCTGAACTCACATTGCACAAGGCTATTGACTGATGAAACCCATCGCCTATTCCTCCTTGGCCGCCCTGGCCGGTTGCCTGATCAGCCTCAACGCACACGCGGTAGAACCGCCCAAGCCCGGCAGCGTGTTCAAGGACTGCAAGAACTGCCCGGAAATGGTGGTCCTGCCGGCCGGCAGCTTTGTCATGGGTACCCCGGAAGACGAAGTGGGCCGCGAGCCCGATGAAGGCCCGCAGCACAGCGTGACCTTCAAGAACGCCTTCGCCATGAGCCGCTTCCATGTCACTGCCGCCGAGCTTGATGCCTACATCCGCGAAACCGGTACCGTGATCAAGGACGGCGACGACCGCCCCGGCCGCCTGTGCCAGGCCAGCAAACCACGCTATGAACAGGGGCCGCGCCAGCCGGCGGTCTGCGTCGACTACGCCGACGTGCAGGCCTATACCCAGTGGCTGTCGAAGAAAACCGGCAAGCACTACCGGATGGTCAGCGAGGCGGAACGCGAATACGCCGCACGCGCCGGCAGCACCGGTTCCTTTCCCTTCCCTTTCGACGAGGAAGGCCAGTACCAGATCACCAAGCACGCCAACACCTACGGCCCCAAGGACGGCTTCAGCTTCACCGCCCCGGTGGGCAGCTATCCGCCCAATGCCTTCGGCATGTATGACATGCACGGCAACGTCTATGAATGGGTCGCCGACTGCTGGCACCCCGACTACGTGGGCGCACCTGCCGATGGCCGGGCCTGGATGGAAGAGTCGGAAGGGGTGTGCCTGGATGCCCAGATTCGCGGCAACGACTGGGGCGAGGCACCGGTATTCTCGCGTTCGGGCAACCGCAACAGCCGCAAGCGCGAAGTGCGCGGGGACTGGCTGAGCTTCCGGGTCGTGCGTGAGCTGGAACAGCCCGGCGCCAGCCACAAGTAGACACCCCGATGAACAGCGGCCCGGGGCAACAACCGCACCGGGCCACTGGCAGTATCAGGCGACGTCCCGGGCCTTGCCGGCCTGAGCCTGGCGAAGGTTCTCCAGCATCAGCCACAGGCCCTGGCGCAAGGCCGGGAACAGGCTGTTGTTGAAGTTGTTCCAGCGCAGTTCGAGGATGGTGTCCTCGGGGCCGATTTCGGTGTTGAGCACGTCATGCAGCACCTCGCCGGAGTCGATACCGTTGTCCACGTAGTGGAACGAGGCACCGGTCAGGTATAGCGGCGCGGTCGGCTCGGTTTCCTTCGTCGCCCAATCCACTACTTTCTGCCCACGGGCGCCGTACAGGGCATTCCAGGTGGCATAGGCCCCGCGACGCTCATAGGGCGATTCAATGCGGGTGATGCCCGGGTGGATGTTCATGATCCGCCGGGCGAAAGGCGCTCCCGGGCGCACCAGTTCATCGAGGATCACCAGCAGGCCGTCGAGCACCACGATATCGGCTTTGAGCTCCACCAGGGTGTCGTGCAGGCGGCGTTCGAAATCCTGCTTGCCGGCGATGTGTTCGGCACTGCCGCGGGGATGGCGACGATAGGTGGACGGCACACTCAGCAGCAAGTCGTTGACCCGCTTGCCCTGCACTTCCAGGTCCGCCGGGTACAACCACTGGCGGCCCGGCTGGTAGGCAAAGCCGTAGTCGCTGACCAACTGCTGGTCCCGTGGCGACTGCTCGTCATCGTCGTAGACCACGCCCACCAGTTCGTAGGCCTCGCCCAGGGGCGTCTGGTTCAGCGTCTGGACCAGAAATTCCAGCACCGATTTCATGTAGCGCTCGTGGTCCTTGTAAGCCACCGCCTGCCCGGCCTTGTCGGCGGCGGCATTTCGCAGGGACCAGACATACACCAGATTCTTCTTTGTCATTTGCTCGCTCTCGCTCAATGGTTCAGGCACTGCGTCGATACACGTGCGCCCACAGAACAAGAACGAACCACAGGCAGGGCAATTTATCCGCAGTGCCCGCCGGGCTGGCATGCCGAGCTAAATACTGGCGTCGGCGCTTCGTTTGTCAGGGGTAAGGGTCTGCGTGCTACGACCCTCTATCCACTCTCTGGGAAGTACTTATGACCGACCCCAAGCGCGGCGCCTTCAACGGTCTGCTCGCATTGCTCAGGCCCTTTCGCACCATCGTGGTGATCTCCGTTGCCCTGGGCATGGCCGGCGGCCTGGCCATCACCCTGTTGCTGGCCACCATCAACAACGCCCTGCACTCGGCGACCGGCATGACCCAAGGCGTGGTCCTGACCTTCGCCGCCCTGTGCGTGCTGGCCCTGGTCAGTTCCATCGTCTCGGACATCGGCACCAACTATGTGGGACAACGGATCATTGCCGCCCTGCGCAAGGACCTGGGTGAAAAAGTACTCTCGGCGCCCATCACCCAGATCGAGCGCTATCGCTCCCACCGCCTGATCCCGGTACTGACCCACGACGTCGACACCATCAGCGACTTCTCTTTCGCCTTCACTCCCCTGGCCATCGCCACCACCGTCACCCTGGGTTGCCTGGGCTACCTGGCGTACCTCTCGGTGCCGATGTTCCTGATGATGGTGGTGGCCATCATCATCGGCACCAGTGTGCAGCTGGTGGCCGGCGGCAAGGGCATCAAGGGCTTCGATGAGGCTCGCGACCATGAGGACGAGCTGCAGCGCTACTACAACGCGATCGCCTCCGGTGCCAAGGAACTGCGCATTCACCGGCCCCGGCGCTTTCGCATGAATACCCAGCGCATCCAGAAAACCGCGGATCGCATCAGCGATATCCAGGTGCGCTCGGTAAACATCTACATCCTGGCCAAGAGCTTCGGCTCGATGCTGTTCTTCGTGGTCATCGGCCTGGCCCTGGCCATGCAGGCCTACTACCCGAACCCGGACCCTGCGGTGATCACCGGTTTCGTGCTGGTGCTGCTGTACATGAAGGGCCCGCTGGAACACGTGGTCGGCTACCTGCCCATCGTCGGCAAGGCCAAGATCGCCTTCGCCCGGATCAGCGAACTGTCCGAACGCTTCTCTTCTCCCGAGCCGCACCTGCTGATGGACGACAGCGAAGCGCCGCAAGCGGTGGTGCACAGCCTGGAACTGCGCGAGGTGCGCTACAGCCCGCCGCCGGTGGAAGGCAGCGAACCGTTCCACCTGGGCCCGATCAACCTGAACATCAAGCAGGGCGACATCGTCTTCATCGTCGGCGAGAACGGCTGCGGCAAGACCACCCTGATCAAGCTGTTGCTGGGCCTGTACCAGCCCCAGTCCGGGGAGATCCGTCTCAATGGCGAAGCGGTGACCGACCGGGCCCGGGATGACTACCGGCAGCTGTTCACCACGGTATTTTCCGACTACTACCTGTTCGACGACCTGGTCCAGGGCAATGCCGGCAAGTCGCTGGACGTCGCCACCCAGTACCTGAACCGCCTGGAAATCGCCCACAAGGTCAGCGTCAAGGATGGCGCCTTCACCACCACCGACCTGTCCACCGGCCAGCGCAAGCGCCTGGCCCTGGTCAATGCCTGGCTGGAAGAGCGCCCGGTGCTGGTGTTCGACGAATGGGCCGCCGACCAGGACCCGGCCTTCCGGCGGATTTTCTACACCGAGCTGCTGCCCGATCTCAAGCGCCTGGGCAAGACCATCATCGTGATCAGCCACGACGATCGCTACTTCGACATTGCCGACCAGTTGGTGCGCATGAAGGCCGGACGAGTCCTGACTGAACTGCAACCGGCGTGATTGTTTCCGGTTTATGGCAGCTGATGCGTCATACAGACAGAACTGAGAATTAATACCATTAACAGTCACTACATCTGCCGGATCTATAAGAGCATATGAGCATGCCCGCACAACACCGACTGACCCCTTTGACGAAAGCGCTGCTTCGCCAGGCCTTCTCGCCAAAACTGGCTTCCCGCACCCTGGGCCTGGCCCTGACCCTGCCACTGATGGCTCAGGTCCAGGCCCAGGAAATCCATTTCAACATCGTCTCGCAGTCCATGTCTGCGGCCCTGCAGGAGTTCGGGCGCCAGGCCAATATGCAGGTGCTCTACAACCCTGACGATGTGCAAGGCAAGCGCAGCAACGCCCTCAGCGGCAGCTATTCGCCGGAGCGGGCCATCGCGGCCATGCTCAATGGCACGGGGGTGGCCTACACCCTCAAGGACAACTCGGTCACTATCCGCAACCATGGTGGCAACGGCTCGCTGGAACTGGGGACCAGCACCATCAGCGGCCAGGGCCTGGGCACCACCACCGAGGACACAGGTTCCTACACCACCGGGGCCATGCAGACCGCCAGCAAGCTGTCGCTGACGGCCCGGGAAACCCCGCAGTCGGTCACGGTCATCACCCGCCAGCGCATGGATGACCAGAACATGAGGTCCCTGGAGGATGTGCTCAAGGCCACCCCCGGCATTTCCATCACCAAGGACGGTCCGCAGCGGCCGACCTTCTACTCCCGTGGTTTTGCCGTCGAAAACCTGATGACCGACGGCTTGCCCAACGATTTGACCCACTACCTGAGCCGGGACATGAACTCCTCGGCTGACATGGCGATCTTCGACCATGTGGAAGTGGTGCGTGGCGCCACCGGGATGATGCAGGGCGCAGGTAACCCGTCGGCAGCGATCAACATGGTGCGCAAGCGCCCCACCGCCACACCGCGGGTTACCGTCACCGGCAGCGCCGGCAGCTGGGACGACTACCGCACCGAGATCGACGCCTCCAACGCCCTCAACGAAAGCGGCACCCTGCGCGGCCGGGTGGTCGCCGCCTATCAGAGCAAGGGCAGCTTCCAGGACTTCGTCAGCAGTGAACGCAACGTGTTCTACGGCATCACCGAGGCCGACCTGAACGAAGACACCACCTTCACTTTTGGCGTCTCCAACCAGAGCGGCAGAAACAACACTTCCTGGGGTGGCCTGCCGGTTGCAGCCGACGGCAGCGACCTGCACCTCAAGCGCTCGACCTACCTGGGCAGCAAGTGGGAGTACTGGGATCAGAACAACACCACGGCGTTCAGCCGCCTGGAGTATCGCTTCGCCAACAGCTGGAAAATGCTCCTGTCCGCCAGCAAGAGCTGGTCGGACCTGAACATGCTCGGCTCCATTCCGGAACGCATGGGCGCCAACTACGATGAGTTCGGCCAGAATATCGGTCGCTACGACTACGAAGACCAGCAAAACAGCTACGACGGCTACGTCACCGGTCCCTTCTCCCTGTTCGGGCGTACCCATGAACTGGTGGTGGGCGCCAGCCGGCGCGACCTGACGTTCAAAGGCAAGGGCCTGCCCATCGACCTTGAGACCCACACCAACATCTACAAACCCAGCGGCATTCCCAAGCCGGACATGAGTGCCAACCCCTGGACACAACGCCGTACCAGCCAGCTGGAAGGCACCTACGTCACCACTCGGCTGAGCATCACCGATGACCTGAAGCTGATCCTGGGCGGCCGCCTGGACTGGTACGACTATGACGTGACCACCACCTGGAACGGCAAGGCCTCCGCCTCCAGCCTGCCGAACAAAGTGACACGCCACCTGACCCGCTATGCCGGGGCCATCTATGACCTGGACCAGAACCACTCGGTCTATGTCAGCTACACCGATATCTTCAAGCCACAGACCGAACTCGACGCCTCCAACGGCGCGCTCAAGCCGATCGAAGGCAAGAACTACGAACTGGGCATCAAGGGCGAGTACTTCGACGGCAAACTCAATGCCAGTGCGGCGATCTTCCGCATCGACCAGGAAAACCGTGCCAAGGCCCTCCACCCCGACCTGTGCAGACCCGGCACCGCCTGCTACGAAGCCGCGGGCCAGGTGCGCAGCGAAGGTATCGAGCTGGAAATCAACGGCTCCCTGGCCCCGGGCTGGGAACTGGGGGCGGGCTACACCTATGCCTCGGTCAAGTACACCAAGGACTCCAATGAAGCCAACGTCGGCCGCCTGTTCGACACCGACATCCCGCGCAGCGTGTTCAAGGCCTTCACCACCTACCAACTGCCCGGCGACCTTAACCGCTGGACCATCGGCGGCGGGATCTATGGCCAGAACACCATCTACAACAAGGGCACCAACGACTACCTGAGCACCTTCGACTACCGCATCGAACAGAAGTCCTACGCCCTGGTGGACCTGATGACCAGCTACAAGGCCTCGGAGAATGTGAACATTCGCCTCAACGTCAACAACCTCTTCGACAAGCGCTACTACCAGAGCATCGGCACCAACACCGACTACGGCACCAGCCTCTACGGCGACCCGCGCAATGCCATGGTCACGGTCAGCTGGTCTCTGTGAATCACGTCCTCCCCCTGTAGGAGCCGGCTTGCCGACGAAGGCGCCCGCAAGTCATGCAGCGCCCCGGGTGACGTCTTCGCTGGCAAGCCAGCTCCTACAGCAGTCAGATGCACGGTGCAGATCCCCGCAGGAGCCGGCTTGCCGGCGAAGGCGCCCTTAAGACCTGCGCACGTTCGCTGGCAAGCCAGCTCCTACAGAGCGAGGGCGAGCCGTTGATTTGCTTATGACGAAAACGACAAAGGCCTGGACCGTTGCCGGTCCAGGCCTTTGTCGGTGTCTCAGTTCAAGCAGGTCAGCAACTGCTCTGTGAAGCTCTCCAGCAAGGCTCGGCTGTCCACCATGGCTTCATGGCGGGCCTCGATACGGCGTGAAGCGGCGATCTCACCACCCTGCACCTCGCGACCCATGGCCTGCTCCATGACCTGGATCCGCTCCCGGGCATAATCGCTGGACCACCATAGCCGCGGCGCAACCCGCAGGGGGCGATAGGCATAGGCCGCAGACAAGGCGCTCAAGTCATTGAACACCGCGCTGACCAGCGAGGCGTCGAACTCGGCCTTGAACAGCCCCACCACCCGATCCAGCTCGCCGGGAGCCAGGGGGATATTGCCAGCCACCCAGCCATGGATGCTCTGCCAGTCGAGCTCGGCTTCGCGCCTCAAGCGGCTCTCGATCATCCCTGCACTGCCCGGGAACTGCTGGCAGAGCTTGTCGATGATCGCCTGCCACTCGGACTCGGCCGTCACAGTGACTGGCATCTCCTGCGTCTGGATCTGATCGTCCCCGGCGCCCTGAGGCGGTGTCGGGTCGAGCAGGCCGAGGAAACGCACCGTCTCTCCCGCCGCCTCCAGTTCGCTGGCCACGTCCATGGCAATGGACCCGCCCAGGGACCAGCCTGCCAGGTAGTAAGGACCTGTCGGCTGCACCTGGCGGATGCTGGCGACATAGCGCTCGATCATGGCCTGCCATGAAACCTCGCTCCAGTCGGTTTGCAGGTAGGCCTGGTGCAGCACGCCATACACCGCGCAACGGTCGCGCAACTGCGCCGCCAACGGCAGGTAGCCATACACGCTGCCCCCCGCCGGGTGGAAGCAGAACAGCGGCTGGCCGGAGCCGCCCAGGGCGATGACATTCTGTGCACTGTCGGGCTGACCGGCTGCGATCACACCAGCCAGTTGCCCCACGGTCGGCGCCGTGAACAGCGCATTGATGCTCAGTTGCACAGCCAGTGCCTGGTTGATGGCGCCGATCAGGCGCAAGGCATCCAGGGAGTGCCCACCCAACTCGAAGAAGTTGTCGTCCAGGCCCACCTGATCGACGCCCAGCACCTGGCTCCAGAGGGCGGCGACCTGCTGTTCCAGCTCGCTCTGTGGAGCGATGTAGGCCTGCTGCAACAGGCTGGCCTCGGCCTTGGGCAGGGCCTTGCGGTCCAGCTTGCCATTGGGGCTCAACGGCAGCGCTTCGAGGAACAGCAGGTGCGCCGGCAGCATGTAGTCCGGCAGCACCTCCTTGAGGGCCGCTTTCAATTGCTCGCGCAGTTGCGCCTGGGCCTGCGGCGTATCGGCCGCCACCTGCGCGGCTGGCACTACATAAGCCACCAGTTGTGGCCCGCTCGCGCCGTCCTGGGCCAGTACAAGCGCCTCGCGTACTGGCGTCAGCTCCAGCAGCCGCGCTTCGATCTCGCCCATTTCGATGCGGAAACCGCGGATCTTCACCTGGTGGTCGATGCGCCCGGCGTATTCGATCACGCCTTCGGCGTCATAGCGGGCCAGATCGCCGGAGCGATACAGGCGCCCACCATCGCTGCTGAACGGATCGGGAATGAAACGCTCGGCAGTCAGGCCTGGGCGGTCGTGGTAACCCCGGGCCAGCAGGTCGCCACCGATCATCAGCTCGCCAATCACACCGTTGAGCGGCAGGTTGCCGCTGCTGTCCAGCAGGTAGATGGAACGGCCCGGCAGGGCCTTGCCCAGTGGAATCACCGCCGGCAGCGGCTCGGTCCCCTTCAGGTAGGCACCGCAGTCATGGGCCGTGGCACTCACGGTGGCCTCGGTGGGCCCGTAGGTGTTGAGCAGGCAGGCGTGTTTCAGGCCGGCCTGCTTCCAGGCGGCCACGCCTTCCGCCGGCATGGCCTCGCCCCCCAGGTTGAGCTGACGCAGGCGGCCAAAGTCCCGCGGCCCCTTGGCGGCGAAGTCCTTGCCCAGCATGAACCAGTAGGCGGTGCTCAAGTCGACGATACTGATGCCTTGCTCGATCAGCTCGCGGTAGAAGGTTTCGCTGTCCCACAGCGCCTTGCCGCGGATCACCACCGAAGCACCACGGATCAGCGCCGGGTACAGCTGTTCGACAAAGGCATCGAAGTTGAAGGTGGAGAACTGCAAGCCACGGTCCGCAGCCGTCATGTTGAAATGGCTGGCGGTGGCCCGTGCGTGCTGGCTCAGGGCGTTGTGGGTAATACCTACGCCCTTGGGCCGGCCGGTGGAGCCGGAGGTGTACATCACATAGGCCAGGTTTTCCGCGCTGCTGCGCTCAGGCGGGTTGCCCTGCGCCATACCGGCCAGCCAGACGGGAGCCTGGTCCAGGCACAGGTACGGCACCGCGAGGCCATCCTGCAAACGCTCCAGCAGCGGCGACTGGGTCAGCAGCAACTGGATGCCGCTGTCCTGCATCATGTAGTGCAGGCGCTCCTGGGGGTACTCGGGGTCCAGCGGCACGTAGGCGCCACCGGCCTTGAGCACCGCCAGCAGGCCGACAATCATGTCCAGCCCGCGCTCCACGGCAATGCCCACCCGCACATCCGGGCCTACACCCTGCTCGATCAGCTTATGGGCCAACTGGTTGGCCCGCTGGTTGAACTGGCCATAGCTCAGTTGCTCACCGGCGCACAGCAGCGCCACGGCATCCGGAGTGCGCGCGGCCTGGGCTTCGATCAACTGGTGGATATTCAAGTCCCGGCCCACTTGCCCGGCCGCCCGGCGGGACTCCTGTTCAACGACCGTCCGTTGCCCGTCGCTGAGCAGCGAAAGATCCCCCAGGCACTGCCCGGGGTTGCCGATCATGGCCTGCAGCAGCTGTTGCAGGCCCTCGGCCAACTGCTGGATCGCGGCGGCACTGAAGTGCTGGCACGAATAGCTGTAGTCGAACGACAGGCGCTCAGCGACGAACACCGACAACGTCAGCGGATAGTTGGTCTGCTCATGATTGCCTACCGCGCCAAATTGCAACTGTGCCGGCGAGCCTTTCTCCAGGGCTTCGGACACCGGGTAGTTCTCGAACACCAGGATGTTGTCGAACAGTGCCTCGCCCCCCAGGCCCGCCCAGCGCTGCACGTCGTACAGTGGCGTGTGTTCGAAGTCACGCAGGGCCAGGTTGCGCTCCTGCACAGCCTGCAACCAGTCGCTGACCGACAACTGCGGAAGTGGCGCGGCCACCACCGGCAAGGTGTTGATGAACAGGCCGATCTGCTGCTCCACGCCCTTGAGTTCCGCCGGCCGGCCAGACACGGTGGCGCCGAACACCACAGTGTCCTGCCCGGTGCAGCGTTGCAGCAGCAACAGCCAGGCGGCCTGCACCAGGGTGTTGACCGTGACCTTCTGCTGGCGGGCAAACTCGCCCAGGCTGCGGGTCTGGGCCTCGTCGAGGGTGCAGCCATGGCTGCCATGGCCCTCCTCCAGCGGCGCTCGTGCACCGGCAGCAATGGCCTGGGCCAGACGGGTCGGCTCATCCAGCCCCTGCAGTTGCTGTTTCCAGAAATGCTCACTGAGGGTGGCGTCCTGGCGTTGCAGCCAGGCGATGTAGTCGCGGTAGCGCCCGGTCAGGTGCTGCGGCAATTGACCGGCATAACGTTGCAGTACTTCACCGAGCAACTGCGAGTTGCTCCAGCCGTCCATCAGGATGTGGTGGTTGGTGTAGATCAGGTGGTAACGCTGCTCGCCAGTGCGCACCAGGGTCAGGCGCAGCAGGGGTGCAGCGGCCAGATCGAAGCCCCGTTGACGCTCGGTCGCCGCCAGGGTGTCCAGGGCTTGCGGGGTCTGCTGCGTCGAGCGCCAGTCGTGCTCGACACACTCCAGGCTGACCTGCTTGTACACCACCTGGATCGGCGCCGGCAGTTCGCCCTGCCAGAGGAAACCGCTGCGCAGGATGTCATGACGCTCGATGGTTGCCTGCCAGGCCTGGCGGAAGCGCTCGGGATCGAGCCCGTCCACATCCACTCGTAGCTGGTTGATGTAGTCGCCACCCTCCTCTTGATACAGGGTGTGGAACAGCATGCCTTGCTGCATCGGCGACAGCGGATAAAGGTCCTCGACCTGTGCCAGGGCCAGCGGCAAGCGGTCCAGCTGTTGCTGGCTCAGGCCGGCCAGCGGGAAGTCCGATGGCGTGGCGCCACGGTGCTCGGGCTGGCTGCAATGCTCGATCAGCGCCTTGAGTTCCCGGGCGTAGTCATCCGCCAGGTGCTCGATGGTGGCGGTATCGAACATCGCCCGGCTGAAGTTCCAGCCCAGGCTCAGCTCACCGCCATAGACCTGGCCATTGAGAGTCAACCAGTTGCCCAGGGGGGCGTGCAGGCTCTGGTCGTCGCCCTTGGCCTCATTGGCCGGGGCAAACCATGCCTGCTGGTCATCGAAACTGCCGTCGAACTGTCCCAGGTAATTGAAGGTGATGCGCGGCACCGCCAGTGCGGCAAGGGCTGCCTGTGCTTGAGCATCCCCCAGGTAGCGCAAGGCACCGAAGCCGATGCCCTTGTTCGGCACCGCCCGCAGCTGTTCCTTGATGAACTTGATCGAGTCGGCCAGGGCCGGCTGCGGCGTCAGCTTCACCGGGAACACGCTGGTGAACCAGCCCACGGTGCGACTCAGGTCGATGCTGTCGAACAGCTCTTCTCGGCCGTGGCCTTCCAGCTGCACCAGGGCGCTGCTGTCGCCGGTCCAGCGGGTGATGACCCGGGCCAGGGCGGTAAGCAGCAGATCGTTGATCTGGGTGCGATAGGCTGCCGGTGCGTCCTGCAACAGACGTTGGGTATCACCCTTGCTCAGCCGGGTTTCGACACTGCTCGCGTGCTGGTTCTGCAACCCGTCGTGGCCGTGGTCGCAAGGCAGGTTCGATTCGACACCCTGCAACTGTGCCTGCCAGTAACCCAGCTCCTGCTGCAGCGCCGCGCTGCTGGCATAGGCCTGCAACTGCCCGGCCCAGGCCTGGGTCGAGCTGGACTTGGCCGGCAGTGCCTGGCCGCCCAGCAAGGCTTGCAGATCCTCCAGGAGAATCCGCCAGGACACCCCATCCACCACCAGGTGATGAACGATCAGCAACAGGCGCTGGCTCTGGTCGGCCAGGGTGAACAGCACGGCCCGCAGCAACGGGCCATCCTGCAGGTTGAGGCTGCGCTGGGCCTGCTCGGCAAACTGCTGCAAGGCCTGGGCATCGGCGACATTGGCCTGCCACAGCAGTTGCACCGGCTCCTCGGCATCGGCAAAGGCTGCACGCCACGTGCCCTGATGTTCGGTAAAGCGCAGGCGCAAGGCATCGTGCTGCACCGTCAGGGCCTGCAATGCGCTTTCCAGGGGCTGGGCTTGCAGCGCCTGT
>NZ_VYKE01000087.1:0-24595 GCF_032424515.1 Pseudomonas sp. JV245A | reverse complement strand
TCGGCGCCGGGCTGATGCCCAGGGCGTCGGAAATGGTCGGGCCCAGGCCGCCATATTCGGAAATGCCTTCACCGTGATAACCATAGGCCACGGCCTGGATTTCCCGGGGGTGCATCTTGGCGTCCTTGAGAGCCTTGTAGGCGGACTCGACGATCATTTCCTTGAACGTCTGCCGAACTCGTGAACTTCCGGGTTTCGGCGTATAGGCGGCCGAAACGATTGCAACACGACGTGCGCACATGTGCATGCTCCTTGCGTAGACAGGCGTAATCAGAGATAGGCGGTCAGGGCGTAGTCAGCCCGCAGGTACTTGAACTCGTACTTGATGGACGTGCCGTAGTCGACGTAGATCTTGGATTCCAGCAGTTCGCGCAGAGGCTTGTTGTGCTTCTGGTACTGCTCGATGGCGTCGGTGACGGTCAGGGCGATGGCGTCGCTGCCGGCGCCGAAACCGTAGGACACCAGAAGAATTTTCTGCCCCGGGCGTGCCTGGTCCAGTACGTTGATCAGGCCGAGCAGCGGGCTGGCCGATCCGGCATCGCCAACGTTGCCGGCATAGATGCCCGGTTCCACCTGCTTGGGGTTGAAGCCCAGGTGCTTGGCCAGGGAGTAGGGCGTGGACACCAGGTTTTGCTGGAACACCACATAGTCATAGTCGGCGGGGCTGGTGTGCAGCTTGGCCATCAGGCCTTCGGCGGCGCGGCGGGTCTGGTCTTCCAGGCCGATGCTGTTCTTGTCCGAGCCCAGGCCCATGCCCGAACGAATGTAGCGATCACCCTGGGGGCGGATGTTGTCGGCGACATCGGCGGCGCAGGAGAAGCTGGCGTCGAATTCGGCGATGACATCCTGGCTGCCGATCAGCAGCGCAGCGGCTCCGGCCCCGGCATAGGATTCGGTCAGGTCGCCCGGCGCGGTGTTGCGGTTGATGGTGTCGGCGCCGATGGCCAGGGCGCTGCCCGTCATGCCGGAAGCCACCAGCGCCTGGCAGATCTGCAGGGCAGAAGTTCCGGACTTGCCGGCGAACTGCACGTCGGCGCAATAGGCGTCGTAGCCGCTGCCGAGCATTTCCAGGATGATCGAAGCCGAGGCCCGTGAGTCATAGGGGTTGGTGCAGGTGCCCAGGTACAGGGCTTCGATCTGATGACCGGGGACTTTATCCAGGGCCCGTTGCGCCGCCAGCACCCCGAGGGTGATGACATCTTCATCCGGTTGCAGCACGGCTCTTTCCGTGACGCCGAGGTTTTCCTCCACCAGCTTGAGGTCGGTGTTTTTCCAGACGTTGATCACTTCCTGGACTTTCAGGCGGCATACCGGAATACCCGCGCCATAGCTGACAATACCTATCTTTTTCACGTTCATTTTCCTCTTGATTCCATTCTTTTCAGAAAACTGGGTCGTGCCTGCTCAGAAGCACCCTTGAAACATACGGAAAACAGTTTTGCTGCCTTTCTCCTGGCCACACCTGGTGAAACCTGCAGGCCAGAGCGGTTTAACAGCAGACTCCAAATAGGGGAAAACCCACTCGAAAGCTGTTTTTATTCACCTCACTGTGCTATGATACGGAACGTTTCGTTTAGTAATAATTTCAGACGATCTAATCTCTTAAGGGAAAAGGGCCGAAGCCTCGAATTCGAGGAACTCCAAGTTACAAGGCCTGAGCTGCTCAACCCTTACGCGATATTTTAAAAACTAGATAGATCGGTGTAAGAAATTCATGATTCTTTCAAGAATGAAACGAAACGGACCGTTTCATTTCGATTCGAGGGAATCCTATACCCTGCGTTGCGTTTGTCAAGCGCCCTGCCTGGAGATTTTTTATTGTGGCTCGTACCCCCTCTCGCAGCTCCATCGGCTCTTTGCGAAGTCCCCATACTCATAAAGCCATTCTCACTTCCACCATCGAAATCCTTAAGGAATGCGGCTATTCCGGGCTCAGTATCGAGTCCGTCGCCCGTCGGGCGGGGGCCAGCAAGCCAACTATCTATCGCTGGTGGACGAACAAGGCGGCGTTGATCGCCGAGGTTTATGAAAACGAGAGCGAACAAGTCAGAAAGTTTCCTGATCTCGGCTCGTTCAAGGCAGATCTCGACTTTTTGCTGCGAAATCTCTGGAAAGTCTGGAGGGAGACTATTTGTGGCGAGGCCTTTCGCTGTGTGATCGCCGAAGCGCAACTGGATCCCGCAACCTTGACCCAGCTCAAGGATCAGTTCATGGAGCGCAGAAGGGAAATGCCGAAAAAACTGGTGGAAAATGCCATCAGCAACGGCGAGCTGCCCAAGGACACCAACCGTGAATTACTGCTGGATATGATCTTCGGCTTTTGCTGGTATCGGCTGTTGACTGAGCAACTGACGGTGGAACAGGACATCGAGGAGTTCACTTCTCTGCTGATCAACGGTGTTTGTCCTGGTACGCAACGTTGATCCTTTCGAGCCATTAAGCCCTGGAGTTTCTCGGGCTTAATGGCTGTTGTTTCAGGCTGCGGGGGTGCCAAACTCTCGATACAGGTCCGGCAGGAAGCTGGCCAGATGATTGAACTCGCACATGTCGTGCACCGCGAACTCGTAGGCCAGGGTCTCCAGTTCGGCCTCGCCAAAGCCATTTTCCTTCAGCAGCGATGCAGCCTTTTCTGCCCCAGGAAAGCGGGCCATCGACGGGTGCGCCCCGACCCAGTAACGGCTGGTCAGGTACATGCCGTCCGGTACTTCCTTGAACAGATGCACCATCAACGACACCGGCACCTCAGGATGATCCGCCAGGCTCATCAGGGCGCTGACACTGCCGTCGATCTTCGCTTCGCGATACAGATCGGTGTTCAGGCCCAGGCTGGCCGGCTGCTGGAAGTCGATATGCAGGTGCATCAGGCGATCGCCGACATATTCCGACGCGCAGAAGGTGTTGCCATACAGCCGTTCCTCAAAACTCAGGGACTCATCGCACAGGCGTTGGTGGTGCACGCATGGGTTGCTGACATGGGCATAGGGGAACCACAGGGTGTAGCGCTCCGATTCCGCGGGGTGCCAGATGAACCACCACTTGAACATCTGCGCGGTGCAGCCGGGGAAGAACTTGCGGCTTTGCACGTAGGCCATCGGGCCCGGTAGCAGGGCGTAACCGGATTCCTCGCTGACAAAGTCCGGTTCGAGCAGGCGATTGATGTCCTCGATGCTCGGGGTCAGGGTGTCTTCCAGGGCCATGGGGCCTTGCTGAATCTTACGGACGGCGGACAGCGGCACGCGCATTTCCGACCGGAAATACTTGGCGTAGGGCTTGTTCCTGACCGCCGCCTGATTGCGTAGGAACAGCTTCTGCATGGGCAGTGAGAAGTAGGTGAAGGGAGTCATGTTGCGCGCTTCCATGCTGATATCCTTTGGCGTGAATTGACAGATAGCCGCCATTTCGATGCAACCCTTAACGGAATTGAACGAGAAACTGGCGCTTTGTAGCTAAGCAGTCCATAAACAAAAGTCAAATTTGAATTTAACTTAGTGAGAGCGCCTATGGCCGTTTCCGCTTCCCCGCAGCCAACTGCGGCCCGTACGCCGCGTCAGGATGGCCAGGCTACCCGCCAACAGATCCTGGAAACGGCCGGCCAGCTTTTTGCTGAGCTGGGGTACGCCAACACCACCAGCAAGCAGATCTGCGAGAACTCCAGGGCCAACAACGCCTCGGTCAACTACCACTTCGAGAACAAGGACGGCCTGTATCGAGCGGTGCTGCGCGAGGCCCACGACCGCCTGGTGCGGATCGAGACCATGATCAGCCTGAGTGAAAGCCAGGGCAGCCCCGAGGACAAGCTGCGGGCGATCATCACCGTGCTCATCGAGGGGCTGGGCAACCAGCGTGAGGGCTGGGCGCTGAAAGTCCTGACCCGCGAACTGTTGTCACCCTCCGCGGTGCTGCCGGCGATCCTGGAGGAGCAGGCGTTTCCCAAGGCGAAGATCGTGCGCACCATCCTCGGCCAGATCATGGATCTATCGCCTGAGGACCCGGTTACCCTGCGCAGCGCCGTCAGCGTTTTTGCGCCCTGCCTGTTCCTGCTGATCGCCCATCAGCCGCTGGCGCGCAATGTGTTGCCCGGCCTGGAGCTGGATCCACCGGCGTTGATCGAGCACATGATGAGTTATGCCCTGGCCGGCCTGGCTGCAGTGTCCCGCACACCTGGGGTCTAGCCGGCTGATCGGGCACACGAAAACGCCGACCCTGGGGTCGGCGTTTGTTGTCGGCCATCCCTGGGGCGACGGTTACTCCTGAGCGACAGCGTTCTTCGCCAGGATGGCGTTGGCCAGTTCCATGTCGGTGGCCTTGAGGCCGGGGTTGTCGGCGCGGACTTTCTGCATGGCGGCTTCCAGGTACGGGCCGCGAATGCTGCCATCGCTGGCAACGAAGCTGCCGGCGTCATCCTGGGCGGCGACGATCAACTTGTGGTCCTTGAAGGTCAGGTAGGTGGAGCCGGTGGTGGCCCCGGAGGAAATGACGTTACGCCAGAAGGTGTCGGCCATTGCCGAACCAACGGGAAGAGACAGCAGGGCAAGGGTGGCGACAGCAATTTTCAGACGCATGATGGGTGACTCCGAAAGGGGGTATCTGCATCGTTTGATTCTAGATAACCCCGCGGAGTTCCGTGACTCATCAGTCAAGGTTTTCGACCAACAGGATTGCGCCTTCCTGGCCCACCACCCGTACCCGGGCGCCCACGGGGGCGTCGGCCCCCTTGGCGATCCACACGCCGTCGGCCACCTTGATCCGCCCGCGGCCGTCCACAATCGCCTGGTGCACCACAAAGGTCTTGCCGATCAGCTCCTGGCCCCGCAGGTTGAGGTTCGGCTGATCGCTGGGGCGTACCACGCTGCGCTGGCGGCGCCACCAATACAGTGCGGTGAGCACCGACAGCAGGCCGAACAGGAGGAACTGCACCTCCCATGACAGGCCGGGAATGAGAAAGGTCAGGACCCCGACTGTGGCGGCTGCGAGGCCGATCCACAGCAGGTAGCCGCCGGCCCCGAATACTTCGAAGATCAGCAGGATGGTGCCAAGGGCCAGCCAGTCCCAGAACGATAGAGCTTGCACAAATGCCAACATGAAGCCTGCCTCAGACCTTCTTGCTGTCGAACGTGGCCTTGACGATCTCGCCGATGCCGCCCACGGCGCCGATGACCTGGCTGGCCTCCAGCGGCATCAGGATCACCTTGCTGTTGTTGGCCGACGCCAGTTTGCCCAGGGCATCGATGTATTTCTGCGCGACGAAGTAGTTGATCGCCTGGACATTGCCGGTAGCAATCGCCTCGGACACCACTTGGGTCGCCCGGGCCTCGGCTTCGGCCTGACGCTCCCGGGCTTCGGATTCGAGGAATGCCGCCTGGCGTTCGCCCTCGGCTTCAAGAATCTGTGCCTGCTTCTTGCCTTCTGCGGTAAGGATGGCGGCGGCCCGCAGGCCTTCGGCTTCGAGGATCTGCGCACGCTTGACCCGCTCGGCCTTCATCTGCCCGGACATGGCCGCCATCAGGTCGGCGGGTGGGCTGATGTCCTTGATTTCGATCCGGGTGATCTTGATCCCCCAGGGGGCGGTGGCCTCATCGACGGTTCGCAGGAGTTTCTCGTTGATGCCGTCACGTTGGCTCAGCATGGCGTCCAGTTCCATGGAACCGAGCACCGTACGGATATTGGTTTGCAGCAGGTTGCGGATGGCGTGCTCGAGGTTGTTGACCTCATAGGCGGCCTGGGCGGTGTTGACCACCTGGAAGAAACACACGGCGTCGATCTGCACCGTGGCGTTGTCGGCGGTGATGACTTCCTGGGGTGGGATATCCAGCACGCTTTCCATCACGTTGATCTTGCGCCCGATGCGATCCATCACCGGAATGATGATGTTCAACCCCGGCTTCAGGGTGTTGGTGTAGCGGCCGAAGCGTTCCACGGTCCATTGGTAGCCCTGGGGCACGACCTTGAAACCCATGAAGACGATGGCCACGGCGAGGCCGACGAAAAGTAACAACACGCTTCCGATCTGCATAACATTCTCCTGCTCAGATGTGATCAAGGGGCACAGGGGGGCGAGTGTACGGCGGCGCCCGGTCGCGCGCAGAGATACCGTGGCCCTTGCATCATCAGGACACACATCACCGGCGTGCCCGTGGCCTCACAGTTGGAAGCGGGTGACCGAGGTCTGCAAGGTGGCCACGGAGTTTTCCATCTGCTCCACGGTCTGGGTCAGCTCACGCATGGCCTGGCTGTTGCGCCGGGCTACCAGGCTGATCATCTCCACCCGTTGTGCCACTTCGCTACTGGCCTTGGACTGCTCGCCGATGGTGAGGGAAATCTCCTCCACCATCACCGCCGAGCGCTGGGCGCCCTGGCGGATCTCATTGATCGAGGTGCCCGCCTGCTGGGCCATCTGGACCCCGTCGTTGACCCGGCTGACCCCGGTTTGCATGCTGTTCACGGCTTGTTCGGTGGTTTCCCGGATGCGTTCGATCATGCCGGTGATTTCCCGGGTGGACTGTGCGGTGCGGGCTGCCAGATTGCGCACTTCGTCAGCCACCACGGCGAACCCCCGGCCGGCTTCCCCGGCCCGGGCGGCTTCGATGGCGGCGTTCAGGGCCAGCAGGTTGGTCTGCTCGGCGATGCCGTTGATTACCTGGATGATCGAGTGGATCTCTTCCGAGGACTGGCCCAGGGCGGTGATGCTGCGGGAAGACTGGTTCACCGCCTCGGCAATATGGCTCATGCCGTCCACGACCCCGAGGATTACCTGGCCGCCGCTACCGGCCAGGGATTCGGACTGGGCGGCAATGCCCTGGGCATTGCGCGCGTGTTCGGCCACCTGGGCGATATTGCTGATCATCTGCTCCATGGCTGCGGCCATGTTGGTGGCGCCGTCGGCCTGTTCGGTGGCGCCGTCGGCAATGCTCAGCGACGTGTCGCTGAGGCTGTGGGAGCGGCCGCGCAACTCTTCGCTTTCATGGCGGATGGTGGTGATCATCTGCCGCAGGTTGTCTTGCATTTCTCCAAGGGCCTGTTGCAGTTGGCCGGCCTCGTCATGCCTGTCGACGCTGATGGGCGTGGTCAGGTTGCCCTGGGCAATGGCCCGGGCGGTGGCCACGGATTTTTCCAGGGGTTTGAGCACCCGGGTGAGCAGCTGCCGGGTCAACAGAGCCAGTGCCAGGGCGGCCAGCAGGCTGCCGCCGATCAGCCACCAGGCGGCCTGGCGGACCGCACTTTCACTGAGTTCGCGGGTTTGGGCGGTGCTGGCTTCGATCTGGCTGCTGAGGGCGGCGTTGCGGCTCTCCACTTCGCTGAAGCGCTGGGAGAACTCCGGCATTTGCAGGCGCGCGGCCTGTGGGTCCTTGAGGGCCTGCCCGGCGATGTTCTCGGCGGCGTGAATGTAGTTTTCCAGCACCGGCTGCAGTTCGGTGATGGCGTTGCGGATTTCCGGTGCCAGGGGCAACTTGGCGTTTTCCGCCAGGGCCTTGCGGAACCAGTCGCCGTGTTCGCGCAGGCTATTGCGGACCTCTTCGCCAGCGGCGGCATCGCCGGGCTGGCTGCTCAGGGCCTCCAGCACATCGGCCCGCAGGGCGTCGTGCATCATGTCGGCCTCCAGGTGGTTGCGCAGGGCGCTGGCGTTGAGTTCGTTGTCCACCAGTGCCCGCGCCAGGCGTGACTGGCCCCATAAACCCAGCCCGGCCACCAGGGCAATGGCCAGGAGGCTGACAACCCCGGTGGCGAGCATGTTTTGACGAATGTTCATACCGGGCTCCCTGCTTATCTCGGCGGTGACTCAAGCGTAGTCCAGCGCCTGGGGTTCGCCTCCTGTGCCGCTATGGGGGCTGGTTGCCGGGCGTGACCCGTAGCGCTTCCTCAAGGCTGGTCAGACCTTGGGCAACCTTGTGCGCGGCAGCCAGGCGCAGGCTGCGCATGCCTTCCGCGCAGGCCTGGTGGTGCAGGCGGGCAAGATCCAGGTCGCGATGGATCAGGGCCTTGAGGGGGGAACCCAAGGGCATGATTTCGTAGACCCCGGTGCGCCCGTGGTAACCGGTACCCCGGCATTCGGCGCAGCCCACCGCGCGCTGGCCGCCGGCAGCGGGTGGCAGGTGCCGGGTTCCGGTCAGGCTTTCCCAGTCATCCGCCGTCAGCTGGGCGGGAACCTTGCAGTACGGGCAGAGGGTGCGCAGCAGGCGCTGGGCCATGACCCCGATCAGGGTGGCCTTGATCAGGTAATGGGGCACGCCCAGTTCCAGCAGTCGGCTGATGGCGCCGGGGGCGTCGTTGGTGTGCAGGGTAGACAGCACCAGGTGCCCGGTAAGTGCGGCCTGGATGGCCATTTCCGCGGTCTCCAGGTCACGGATCTCGCCGATCATGATGATGTCGGGGTCCTGGCGCATCAGTGCACGCACGCCGCTGGAAAAACTCAGGTCGATATTGTGCTGGACCTGCATCTGGTTGAACGCCGGTTCGATCATCTCGATCGGGTCCTCGATGGTGCACAGGTTGACCTCGGGGGTCGCGAGCTTCTTCAGGGTGGTGTAGAGGGTGCTGGTCTTGCCCGAGCCGGTGGGCCCGGTGACCAGGATGATGCCGTGGGCCTGGGCGGTCATGGCTTGCCAGCGGCTCAGGTCATCGGTGCCAAAGCCCAACTGGTCGAAATCCTTGAGCAGTACCTGGGGATCGAAGATGCGCATCACCAGCTTTTCACCGAACGCCGTGGGCAGGGTCGAGAGCCGCAACTCGATTTCGCTGCCGTCGGGGGTGCGCGTCTTGACCCTGCCATCCTGGGGCTTGCGCTTTTCCGCGACGTTCATGCGCCCCAGGCTCTTGAGTCGGCTGACGATGGCCAGGGTGACCTGGGGCGGGAACTGGTAGACGTTGTGCAATACGCCATCGATGCGAAAGCGCAGGGTGCCGTGCTCGCGGCGGGGTTCGATATGGATGTCGCTGGCCCTTTGCTGAAAGGCGTACTGGAACAGCCAGTCGACGATATTGACGATGTGCGCATCGTCGGCATCCGGCTCCTGGTCGCTGGCCCCCAGTTTCAGCAGTTGCTCGAAGTTGCCCAGGCCACTGGCTTTCTGTTCGCTGCTGGCGCCGCTGACCGACTTGGCCAGGCGATAGAACTCCAGGGTCAGGCGCTGGATGTCCAGCGGGCTGGCCACCACCCGTCGCACCGTGCGCTTGAGAACATGGGCCAGGTCTGCTTCCCAGGCACTGACGTAAGGTTGGGCGCTGGCCACGGTAACGCTCTGCCCATCCACGGCCACGGCAAGGATCTTGTGCCGCTGGGCGAAGGCGAAGGACATCAGCGGCGTGATGCTGGCCACGTCGATGCGCAGGGGGTCGATACGCAGGTAAGGCTGGCCGGCTTGCCGGGCCAGCCAGGCCGTGAGGCTGTCCAGGTCCAGATGTGTGCCGAGTTGCTGCAGGTCGGGCAATTGCTGGCCGGCGATCACTTCCAGGGGATGCAGCAGGTTACCGGCTGCCTGATGCCGGACGCTCATGGCCTGCTCGGCGGCATCCTGGCTGATGCGGCCCTGGGCCAGCAATTCACGCAGCAGTTCGCTGAGGTCCAGCCAGCGGTCCTGGGGAAGGTGCGCGGCGCTCATGGGCGATTCCTTGGGGCTGTTGTCCAGATGTGGGTCTCTGACCACGAACAGCCAAGAATAGTCCCCGGGGCCTCAAGGGAATGCTTGCCAAGGGTTGCAGGGTTTTGCCGGGATCAACCCGCGGCCTGCAGGCGCGAAGGTTCCGCCAGCTCCAGCTCCACGTCACAGACACTGATCAGGTTGCGCAGCTTTGCGCCAATCACCTGGGCCCGATGCCAGCTCAGGTCGTCGAGTTCCACCTCCATATACAGCGTGGCGTCCTGCTGCTGCATCGACACCCGCTGCGGCACCAGGAACTGCAGGGCGAAGTGGTTGAGGATGCGGCACAGCACATCGGCCTCGGCGTCGGCCACTATCCGGTAGTGCACGCGACAGTGAGCATTGTTGAGGTTCCAGGCATCGGCGCGGGGGGCTGGCTCGAAAGGGGGCATGGCGGTCTCCAGGTCAGTGGAGAAATTTTTACATTCGGTTTCGGGTATTTCTTATCTAAGATTGGGTTTATTTGCTTGAATATGAATTGTTCAATTCAATTTTTAATGTTTATGGGTATTTATTATGCATAGCGACCTGGACGCCTATGACCGCCGCATCCTCGCGCTGCTGCAAGAGGACGCCTCGCTTTCCAGTGCGCAGATCGCCGAGCAGGTGGGGTTGTCCCAGTCGCCATGCTGGCGACGGATCCAGCGGATGAAGGAGGAGGGGGTGATCCGCGGCCAGGTGACCCTGCTGGACCGCAAGAAGATCGGCCTCAACACGCAGATCTTCGCCGAGATCAAGCTCAACGCTCACGGGCGCTCCAACTTCACCGAATTCACCGAGGCGATCCGCGGTTTTCCGGAAGTGCTGGAGTGCTATGTGCTGATGGGCGCGGTGGACTTTCTGCTGCGGATCGTGACCGCGGATATCGAAGCCTATGAACGCTTCTTCTTCGAGAAGCTGTCCATGGTGCCGGGTATCCAGGAGGTGAACTCGATCGTTGCCCTGTCGGAGATCAAGTCCACCACCAGCCTGCCGGTCATGCGCTGAGGGGCGGGGTTACAGGCGCAGGAGGGTTTTCCAGGCGCGGTTCTGGAACACCGCGATGGCCTGCTGCTTGCGGGCGTCGAGGGCTTCGTCGGTGATCGGCTCGTTGGCCAGCTGGGCCAGTTTGTTCAACTCGCCATAGAGACGGTCCAGCTCCGGGATCTCCAGCGCGGAGCGGGCGTGGTGCAACCAGGCCTGGATGCGTTCAATGCGCGGCAACTGCTCGGCCAGGTCTTCCGGTTGCTGCTGATAGCGCGGCAGTTGCAGGGAGGTGGCTTCCTCGGCCAGCAGGCGTGGCAACCAGCTGCCCAGCTGTGCGGCGCCCTGGCGGTTGCCCCGGGTGTTGCGGTCAGTGGTCCAGGCCCGGGCCAGCAGCCAGCGCGAGGTATTCAGCGAGAACAGGCCCCAGCGCACGTCCTGCAACTCTTCGATGAACTGCTCCGGCGCGGCCTTGCGCACGTCTTCGTCATCAAGACCGGCCTGTACCAGCGGACGCCAGTCTTCCAGCAGGGCGTCCAGGGCACTGCGCAATTCAGCGGTGGACTGGCGCGGTGCGGCCTGGCCCAGGCTGCTGGCCAGGGCTCGCAGCTCGGCAAGGTTGTCCACCCAGTCCTGCAGCAGGCGCCAGTGGCCATTGAAGCGGTACTGCTCGGCCAGGCGCTGGCTGCTGCCCAGCAGGTGCCAGGCCAGAGCGGCGAAAGCTTCGTCCAGGGGCGTCTCGGCGCTCAATTGCGGCGCGGGCAGGCTCAGGGAGTAGCTGCCGGCGTCGAACAGGCGATAGCCGCGCTCGGCCTTGCTGATGTCGCAGGGCATCAGCGGCAGGGTCAGGGCCAGCTCTGCTGCCAACTCCAGCAGGGCAGCCGGTTCGCCTTCACGCAGCTCCAGTTCAAGCTCGCAGATTTCTTCCTTTTGCTTGCCGGCGATGACTTGGCCCAAGTCCAGGGCGGCTTCGATCACCACCTTGGCCTTGCCGCGGCCCCAGGCGATTTCCGCGCGCTCGCGGACGAAATCCGTGGTGAACAATGGCTTGAGGGTCTTCTTGTCCAGTTCGGCCAGGGCTTCGGGCCAGCATTGGCCTTCGAGCTTTTTCACGTCCAGCTTGGCCTTGGCCAGTTGCCAGTCGTACTCGTTGCGTTCGGACAGGCCGGCGACGCTCTGGCCGCTGGTCTTCAGGGTCTGGATCACCGCGTCACCGTCGCGACGCAGGCGCAGGGCGACTTTGGCCCGGGCCAGGTCGCGTTCTGGGGTGTCGAAGTACTGATTCATCAGTTCACGGCGTTCCCAGCCACTTTTATTGCGTTTTTTCAGTAGCGGGTGCTCGCGCAGGGCGGCGAGGGTTTCGCGGCTGACGCGGAGTTTGATTTCGGTTTCTTTCTGCATGGCCGGAAAATCCAGGATCGGGAGCGCAGCCGGGGAAGAGTTGGCTGCCAAGGCCGTGCAGTGTACAGGACAAGGCGCCCGCAGGTGCCGCGGCGGTTCCTTCCGCTTGCGGGATGCCTCTATGATGGGCCTCACATTGGGATTCCCGGAGACAGCTCATGCCCCTGCCGTCCATGAAGGATCAGTTTGCCGCGCTGATCGCCGCGCCATCGGTGAGCTGCACTCAAGCAGCACTGGATCAATCCAACCGTGCGGTGATCGACCTGCTGGCCGGTTGGCTCGGCGACCTGGGTTTTGCCTGTGACATCCAGCAGGTCAGCCCCGGCAAGTTCAACCTGCTGGCCAGTTTCGGCAGTGGCCCTGGCGGCCTGGTACTGGCCGGGCACAGCGACACCGTGCCCTATGACAGCGCGCTGTGGCAGACCGACCCCTTGAAGCTGACCGAAGTCGACGGCCGCTGGGTCGGCCTGGGCAGTTGCGACATGAAGGGTTTCTTCGCCCTGATCATCGAGGCAGTGCGGCCCCTGCTGGATCAGCCTTTCAAGCAGCCGCTGCTGGTCCTCGCCACTTGCGACGAAGAAAGCTCCATGGCCGGGGCGCGGGCCTTGGCGCAAGCCGGCCGGCCCCTGGGGCGCGCGGCGGTGATCGGCGAGCCTACGGGGCTCAAGCCGATCCGCCTGCACAAGGGGGTGATGATGGAGCGCATCGAGATCCTCGGCCGCAGCGGTCATTCGTCGGACCCGAGCCTGGGTCGCAGTGCCCTGGAAGCCATGCACGATGCCATTGGCGAGCTGCGGGGCCTGCGGTTGCTGTGGCAGCGCGAGTACCGCAATGCGCAGTTCAGCGTCCCGCAACCGACCCTGAACTTCGGCTGCATCCATGGCGGCGACAACCCCAACCGCATCTGTGGCCAGTGTTCCCTGGAGTTCGACCTGCGGCCCCTGCCGGGCATGGATCCGGATGTGCTGCGCGAGGCCATCCGGCAGAAGCTCAAGCCGATTGCCGAACGCCATGAAGTGAAGATCGACTATGCGCCGTTGTTCCCCGCGGTCCCGCCTTTCGAGCAGCCCGAGGATGCCGAGTTGGTGCGAGTGGCAGAGCGGTTGACCGGGCATCGTGCCGAAGCAGTAGCGTTTGGCACCGAAGCGCCTTATCTTCAGCGCCTTGGCTGCGAGACCCTGGTGCTCGGCCCGGGTGATATCGCCTGTGCCCACCAGCCGGGGGAGTACCTCGAAATGTCACGCTTGCAGCCTACCGTGCATCTATTACGTGAATTGATTGAACATTACTGCCTGACGCCGGCCCAATTTCAGTAAATTGCCGGTGGCCTTGTCCGTACCCATGAGGAGAGTAAGCGTGTTGCCAAGCCTGTTCCGACGATAACCATCAGCCCGCTGTGAGTTTTCCGTTTCGTCCTTTCATAGGCTGCTTTTTATTTACAGGCTCAGGTTCATGCCCGAATACGTCAATTGGCTTCGCCACGCGTCTCCCTATATCAATGCCCACCGCGACTGCACCTTCGTGGTCATGCTGCCCGGCGACGGCGTTGAACACCCCAACTTCGGCAATATCGTCCACGACCTGGTGCTGCTCCACAGCCTGGGGGTGCGCCTGGTGCTGGTGCACGGCTCGCGCCCACAGATCGAAGCTCGCCTGGCGGCCCGTGGCCTGACGCCCCATTACCATCACGGCCTTAGGATCACCGACGCGGCAACCCTGGAGTGCGTGATCGATGCCGTGGGCCAGTTGCGCATCGCTATCGAGGCGCGCCTGTCCATGGACATGGCCTCTTCACCGATGCAGGGCTCGCGGTTGCGGGTGGCCAGCGGCAACCTGGTGACTGCCCGTCCGATCGGCGTGCTGGAAGGCGTCGACTATCACCACACCGGCGAAGTGCGCCGGGTCGATCGCAAGGGCATCAATCGCCTGCTGGACGAGCGCTCGATCGTCCTGCTCTCGCCCCTGGGTTATTCCCCCACCGGGGAAACCTTCAACCTGGCCTGCGAAGACGTGGCCACGCGCGCCGCCATCGACCTTGGGGCCGACAAACTACTGCTGTTCGGCGCCGACCCGGGCCTGCTGGATGAAAACGGCAAGCTGGTGCGCGAATTACGCCCGCAACAGGTGCCGGCGCATTTGCAGCGCCTGGGGGGCAACTATCAGGCCGAGCTGCTGGATGCCGCCGCCGAGGCGTGCCGCGGCGGAGTCGGACGCAGCCATATCGTCAGCTACGCCGAGGACGGCGCCTTGCTGACCGAACTCTTCACCCGCGACGGCGGCGGTACCCTGGTGGCCCAGGAACAGTTCGAGCGGGTGCGCGAGGCGGCGATCGAGGACGTGGGCGGCTTGCTGGAGCTGATCAGCCCGCTGGAAGAGCAGGGCATCCTCGTGCGGCGTTCCCGCGAGGTGCTGGAGCGCGAGATCGAGCAGTTCAGTGTGGTGGAGCGCGAGGGCATGATCATCGCCTGCGCGGCCCTGTACCAGATTGCCGATTCCGATGCCGGTGAGCTGGCGTGCCTGGCGGTGAACCCCGAGTACCGCCATGGCAAGCGTGGCGACGAGCTGCTGGAAAGGATCGAGACCCGCGCTCGGGCCCAGGGCTTGAAGACGCTGTTCGTCCTCACCACTCGTACCGCTCACTGGTTCCGCGAGCGGGGTTTCGTGCCCAGCAGTGTCGAGCGCCTGCCATCGGCCCGGGCCTCGCTGTACAACTACCAGCGCAATTCGAAGATCTTCGAAAAAGCCCTCTGAACCCGCCTCTTTGCGCAACTGGCCGCCACGGCCCGATCAATTGATCGAACCGTGGCGGCCAGTTGCACATGTCAGAAAAATTTCATTTCGATACAAAAACTGTAACAAATTGACGGGAGGATAGGCTCTTAGCCATGATTGCGTCGCTTTTTTGATCCTGAATGACGTTTTGCGCTTGTACACGCAGGGGATCTTGGGGGCTGAGTCAGGGGAATATTTTTCAGAAATAAGCTTGCGAGCGTCTACGCTGCGATTCGCCGTTTGATAATGGCGAGCTTTATTCCTGAAAGGTATGAAAAAGAATTAAACAATTCTTTTTGGGTTTATGAGTAATTCATTACCCTGCATGGACCAAATCACTGCGATTAGACCATGGTCGTAGACACAGGTCGTTACGATTGACTTATCAGTCACGGTCTGGCGCTAATCGCGCATCTGTGGCACCCGGGCGTTCGATCCGGGGCCAGGAACCACAAGAATTAGAAACGAGAGGAGCGAAACATGAACAAGTCCACCTTGGCCCTGGCTGTGGCCGTAGGGGTTTTGGCGCAGCAGGCAGGCGCCGCCGGTTTCATCGAAGACAGCAAGGCCACCCTGGGCTTGCGCAACTTCTATATCAATACTGATAACCGTGACGGTCCTGGCGCGAACAAGAACGAAGAATGGGGCCAAGGCTTCGATCTGCGTTTCATCTCGGGTTACACCCAAGGTACCGTTCAGTTCGGTGTTGACGCTATTGGCCTGTACGGCGTTCGTCTGGATTCCAGCCCTGCCAAGAGTGGTAACTCCAGCGGGAGTGCTTCCGGTGGCACCATCTTTCCAAGCGACGGCAACCGTGCAGTTCCTGACTTCGCCAGCCTGGGCCTGACCGGCAAGGTCAAGATCTCCCAGACCGAACTGAAGATCGGTACCCTCCAGCCGAACAACCCGGTTATCAAGACTAACGATGGTCGTCTGCTGCCACAAACCTTCCAGGGTGGCCAGATCACTTCGAACGAGATCAAGGACCTGACCCTGACCGCAGGTCAGATCGAGCACGCCAAAGGCCGTAACTCGAGCAACAACGAAGGTCTGTCGATCGCTAACGCCAACGCTGGTTCCAACTACAGCAAAGGTGAGTTCACCAACAAGTTCTACTTCGCCGGTGCGGACTACAAGATCACCAAGGATCTGACCGCTTCCTACTACTACGGCGAGCTGAAAGACTTCTACACCCAGAACTTCCTGGGTCTGGTGCACAACTGGGCTATCGGCCCGGGCGTCCTGAAAAGTGACCTGCGTTACTACCGCAGCCGTGACAACGGTGCCAACGGTGATACCGCCACTTACTTCTCCCCAGGCTACTACGGCGGCAACATCACCAAGGGCAAGGTCGACAACAACCTGTACAGCTACCTGGCCCTTTACTCGGTTGAAGGGCACACCTTCGGCGGTGGCTATCAGTACACAAACGGCGACAGCGACTTCCCTTGGCTGAACCAGGGTGACGGCTCCTCCAACAGCACCATCACCGACATGCAAATCCAGAAGTTCGCCCGTGCTGGCGAGCGTACCTGGCAGGCGCGTTACGGCTATGATTTCGCCAAGGTTGGCGTACCAGGCCTGACCGCTAACGTGATTTACCTGCGCGGCAACAACATCGAGACCACCGTCGGCGACAAGACTGAGTGGGAACGTGACCTGACTGTTGCTTACGTTATTCCGGAAGGCCCGCTGAAAAACCTCGGCTTTGCCTGGAAAAACGCTATGTGGCGTACCGACCTGGCTTCGACTCGTTCCCAGGACGAAAACCGCCTGATCGTCAGCTATTCGATCCCGCTGCTGTAATAGCGTGATAAAGCCTCGCCCGGCGCAATGCCGGGCGAGGTGTTGTTTCAAGTCAGGCCCACCCCCGTGAGCCCTTCCTGAATCCCCCTCTTTTTACAGCTACTCAAGGCCTTCTCGAACCTTGTTGAGAAGGGTGGTCTTCGCTTGTCCGCGAGTCCAGTGAAGAGATTTTTAATATTCAATTCGGTTATTAATAAATCGATATATATTCTTTTTAAATAGTCTCCCGTGCAGGCAGAGTAGCTTCATCACGCACTCACAGGAGCAGCACCCATGAGCCTCAGACTGGGCGACATCGCCCCCGACTTCGAACAGGATTCCAGTGCCGGCAAGATTCGTTTCCACGAGTGGCTGGGCGATAGCTGGGGCGTGCTGTTTTCTCATCCGGCGGATTTCACTCCGGTGTGCACCACCGAGTTGGGCTTTACCGCCAAGCTCAAGGACGAATTCGCTCAACGCGGGGTGAAGGCCATTGCCCTCTCGGTGGACCCGGTGGACTCCCATCACAAGTGGATCGAAGACATCAACGAGACCCAGAACACCCGGGTCAACTTCCCGATCCTGGCGGATGCCGATCGCAAGGTCTCGGACCTCTATGACCTGATCCACCCCAATGCCAACGACACCCTGACCGTACGCTCGCTGTTCGTCATCGACCCGAACAAGAAGATTCGCCTGACCATCACCTACCCGGCCAGCACCGGGCGCAACTTCCACGAAATCCTGCGGGTAATCGATTCGCTGCAACTCACCGACAACTACAAGGTGGCCACCCCGGCCAACTGGCAGGACGGTGACGAAGTGGTGATCGTGCCTTCGCTCAAGGACGAGGAAGAGATCAAGCGTCGCTTTCCCAAGGGCTATCGCGCAGTGAAGCCCTATCTGCGCCTGACGCCGCAACCCAACCGCTGATACACCAACCGCCGTAGGAGCTCGCTTGCCGACAAAGGCGGTCGTGAGGCCGGCGCAAGTTTCGCGGACCCTTTCGCGGGCAAGCCCGCTCCTACGAAGCACGCAGGAGCAACAGATCCATAAAGCAGGGGTTTTAAGGCCGTTTCGACGGCCTATTTTTTTGCCTGCGGAAAATACTTCCTTATATATTTTTAAGGAATAAACAAATGAATAAATAAGATTTATGGATATAAAAATAGGCTGTTAAGGTCTCTCCAATTCGGCGAGATCGCATCCCGCGAATCGCTTTCTTCGTTCAAGGAATTCTCTGCATGCTGGTGGTCTCTCTCGGTGGCAGTCCCAGCCAACGCTCCCGTTCCGGGGTGCTGCTGGAGTTGGCCAAGCGCTGGTTACAGCAGCAAGGCGTGGAAGTGGTCAGCTACCAGGTACGGGACTTCCCGGCCGAGGATCTGCTCCACGCGCGCTTCGACAGCCCCAAGGTCATCGACCTGCTGCAACAGATCGAACAGGCCGATGGCCTGCTGATTGCGACGCCGGTGTACAAAGCGTCGTTTTCCGGGGCCCTGAAAACCCTGCTCGACCTGCTGCCCGAGCGGGCCCTGAGCCACAAGGTGGTGCTGCCCATGGCTACCGGCGGCAGCATTGCCCACATGCTGGCGGTGGATTACGCATTGAAGCCGGTGCTTTCGGCCCTCAAGGCCCAGGAGATGCTCCAGGGCATCTTTGCCGAGGACAGCCAGATCGCCTACGGCGAGGGCAGCGCCCAGCCGCAATTGGCCGAGGCCCTGGAGCAACGCTTGAAAGAAGCGCTCGAGCAGTTCCACAGCGCCATGGCCCGTCGCCCCAAGCCGCTGGATCCGCATCTGCTCAATGAACGCCTGTTGAGTGCTCGCTGGAGCATTTGAGCCTCACTCCCGATTGAAATACTCGCCTTACTCGCCCGCCAACGGGCAAGCAGGTGCAGCCACAACCCCATAGCAAAAAGGAGAGCGCCATGCGCCCTGTCATTTTGCGTCGCGGTCTGGTCGCTCTGTTTGCTGCGGCTGTGTCCTTCGGCGCCATTGTTCAAGCTCAGGCCGAGACCTTGCGGATCGGTTATCAGAAGTACGGCACCCTGGTGCTGCTCAAGGCCAAGGGTTCCCTGGAGAAGCGCCTGGCGCAGCAGGGCGTCGAGGTGCAGTGGACTGAATTTCCCGGAGGCCCACAGTTGCTGGAGGGCCTCAATGTCGGGTCCATCGACTTCGGCGTGACCGGCGAGACCCCGCCAGTCTTTGCCCAGGCCGCCGGTGCCGACTTGCTGTATGTGGCCTACGAGCCGCCGGCCCCCCATAGCGAAGCGATCCTGGTGCCCAAGGGTTCGCCGATCCAGTCGGTGCAGGACCTCAAGGGCAAGAAGGTGGTGCTGAACAAGGGCTCCAACGTCCATTACCTGCTGGTCCGCGCTCTGGAAGACGCCGGCCTGAAATACAGTGATATCCAGACCGTGTTCCTGCCGCCGGCTGATGCCCGCGCCGCATTCGAGCGGGGCAGCGTCGATGCCTGGGCCATCTGGGACCCCTACCAGGCAGCCGCCGAGCAGCAGCTACAGGCTCGTACCCTGCGTGACGGCTCGGGCATCGTCGACAACCACCAGTTCTACCTGGCCACCAAACCCTACGCGCAACAGCATCCCGAGGTGATTACCGCCCTGGTGGAAGAAGTGCGGGCGGTGGGCGAGTGGTCCAAGGGCAATCCGCAGGAAGTCACCCAGCAGGTGGCACCGCTTTTGGGCCTGCCGGCCGACATCACCCTCACTTCGGTTAAGCGCCAGGGCTATGGCGCGGGCTTCCTGACCCCGGAAGTGATCGCCGCGCAGCAGAAAATCGCCGACAGCTTCTACCAGCTCAAGCTGATTCCCAAGCCGCTGAGCATCAAAGACGTGATCTGGACGCCCACCGCCGCCGTGGCCAAAGCACCGTAATTCGACCCCTTAGGAGACAACTCCATGAGCCTCAATATCTTCTGGTTCCTGCCTACCCACGGCGACGGCCATTACCTTGGCACCGCCGAAGGCGCTCGCGCCGTCGATCATGCTTACCTGCAGCAGATCGCCCAGGCTGCCGATCGCCTGGGGTTCGGCGGCGTGCTGATCCCCACCGGACGCTCCTGCGAGGACTCCTGGCTGGTGGCGGCGTCGCTGATCCCGGTGACCCAGCGTCTGAAGTTCCTCGTGGCCCTGCGCCCGGGGATCATCTCCCCGACGGTAGCGGCGCGCCAGGCAGCGACCCTGGACCGGTTGTCCGGCGGCCGGGCGCTGTTCAACCTGGTGACCGGGGGGGATCCGGACGAACTGGCCGGCGACGGCCTGTTCCTCGACCATGAGGAGCGCTACCAGGCTTCGGTGGAGTTCACCCGTATCTGGCGTCGGGTGCTGGAAGGTGAAACCGTGGACTACGACGGCCAGCACATCAGCGTGAAGGGCGCCAAGCTGCTCTATCCGCCGCTGCAGCAACCCCGTCCGCCGCTGTATTTTGGTGGCTCCTCGGAAGCGGCCCAGGACCTGGCCGCCGAGCAGGTGGAGATGGTCCTGACCTGGGGCGAGCCGCCGGCCGCAGTAGCCGAGAAGATCCAACAGGTGCGGGACAAGGCCGCCAAACTCGGGCGCACCGTACGCTTCGGCATCCGCCTGCATGTGATTGTGCGGGAAACCAACGCCGAGGCCTGGCAGGCTGCCGAGCGGCTGATTTCCCATCTGGACGACGACACCATCGCCCGGGCCCAGGCGTCCCTGGCGCGCTTCGATTCCGTAGGCCAGCAGCGCATGGCCGCCTTGCATGGCGGCCGCCGCGACCAGTTGGAAGTCAGCCCCAACCTCTGGGCCGGGGTCGGCCTGGTGCGCGGCGGTGCCGGTACGGCCCTGGTGGGCGACGGCCCGACCGTGGCGGCCCGCATGCAGGAGTATGCGGACCTGGGCATCGACACCTTCATCTTCTCCGGCTATCCGCACCTGGAAGAGGCCTACCGGGTGGCCGAACTGCTGTTCCCGCACCTGGACATCGAACGTCCCAAGCTGCCTGAGGCGGCGGGTTACGTCAGCCCGTTCGGGGAGATGGTCGCCAACGACATCATTCCCAAAGCCGTGTCCCAGAGCTGAGGTGCGGCCATGAACGGACAACGCATAGTGCAGCGTCTGGCGCCTTGGGGCCTGCCGCTGCTGTTGTTGGCGGTGTGGCAACTGTCGGTGTCGGCGGGCTGGCTGTCGACCCGCATCCTGCCGGCCCCCAGCGCGGTGATCGAGGCCGGGGTCAGCCTGGTACGCAGTGGCGATATCTGGACCCACCTGGCCATCAGCGGCTGGCGCGCCGGCCTGGGTTTTGTCATTGGTGGCGGCATCGGCCTGGCGCTGGGCTTTATCACCGGCCTGTCGAAATGGGGTGAGCGGCTGCTGGACAGCTCGGTACAGATGATCCGCAATGTGCCGCACCTGGCGCTGATTCCCCTGGTGATCCTGTGGTTCGGCATCGATGAGTCGGCGAAGATTTTCCTGGTGGCCCTGGGCACGCTGTTCCCGATCTACCTCAATACCTACCACGGCATCCGCAACGTCGACCCGGCATTGGTGGAGATGGCGCGCAGCTACGGCCTGTCCGGCTTCGCCCTGTTCCGCCAGGTGATCCTGCCCGGCGCCCTGCCTTCGATCCTGGTGGGGGTGCGCTTTGCCTTGGGCTTCATGTGGCTGACCCTGATCGTCGCTGAAACCATTTCCGCCAGCTCCGGCATCGGCTACCTGGCAATGAACGCCCGGGAGTTCCTGCAGACCGACGTGGTGGTGCTGGCGATCGTTCTGTACGCGGTGCTCGGCAAGCTGGCGGACCTGGCCGCGCGTGGCCTGGAACGGGTCTGGCTGCGCTGGCATCCGGCCTACCAGGTCGCCAAAGGCGGTGCCCAATGACGGCTCAACAACCTCCGCGGCTGCTGCAGGGCATTCCCCTGGCGGTGCGCAAACTGCAAAAGACCTTCGGCTCGCGGCAGGTGCTGCGGGAAATCGACCTGCACATTCCCGCCGGCCAGTTCGTGGCGGTGGTGGGGCGCAGCGGCTGCGGCAAAAGTACCTTGCTGCGCCTGCTGGCCGGTCTCGACCAGCCAAGTGCTGGCGAACTGTTGGCCGGTTCCGCGCCCTTGAGCGCTGCCATTGAAGACACCCGGTTGATGTTCCAGGAGGCGCGCCTGCTGCCCTGGAAAAAGGTCATCGATAACGTCGGGCTCGGGCTCAAGGGCAACTGGCGCCCCCAAGCCCTGCAAGCTCTGGAAGCCGTGGGCCTGGCGGATCGCGCCCAGGAATGGCCGGCGGCCCTGTCCGGTGGGCAGAAGCAGCGCGTGGCCCTGGCCCGTGCCCTGATCCATCAACCGCGGCTGTTGCTGCTGGACGAGCCGCTGGGGGCGCTGGATGCCCTGACGCGGATCGAGATGCAGCAGTTGATCGAACGCCTGTGGCAGCAGCATGGCTTCACCGTGCTGCTGGTCACCCACGATGTCAGCGAAGCGGTGGCGATCGCCGATCGGGTGATCCTGATCGAAGACGGCGAGGTCGGTCTCGACCTGCACGTCGAGCTGCCACGCCCGCGGGTACGGGGTTCCCATCGCCTGGCGGCGCTGGAGACCGAAGTCCTCAACCGCGTGCTGTCATTGCCCGGCTCGCCGCCGGAACCGGAACCCGTTTCACCCTTGCCCACGCAACTGCGCTGGGCACTTTAAAACAGCCGCTCATTTCGACCCCAGGAGAAACACCATGACCATCAAGGCCATCAACGTACGCAACCAGTTCAAGGGCACCATCAAGGAAATCGTCGAAGGCGACGTGCTGTCGGAAATCGACGTGCAGACCGCTTCCGGCATTGTCACTTCGGTGATCACCACCCGCTCGGTGAAAGAGCTGGAGCTGTCGATTGGCAGCGAAGTGATCGCCTTTGTGAAGTCCACCGAGGTATCGATCGCCAAGTTGTGAACGGCGCCCGATCACGGCCCCGAACGGTGCGAGCCCTTCGGGGCTTTTTCATGGGCGCTGTAAATACCGGTCAGATTTGATACTTTCCCTGCTTTCGGCAAGACCTGAACAGTAAACATGACAACAGAGCAGGGTCCAAATGTGGGGTATCTGGAGTTCGATCGCGACCATTGGGCCGCTCTGCGGGCCGGTGAGCCGATGAGTCTTGCGCCATCCGAGATGGAGACGCTGACCAGTCCGACCCAGCCCATGGCGTCCGAAGAAGTGCGGCAGATCCTCCTGCCGCTGTCGCGCCTGCTGCATTTGCATGCGGCGCAGGTGCAATCGCTGAAGGTGCCGCAGACAGGTTTCAAGGCCCCCTACGTGATCGGTGTTTCCGGCAGCGTGGCGGTGGGCAAGAGCAGTTTTGCCCGGGTCCTGGCGGCGCTGCTGGCCTATTGGCCGGGCAAGCCCAATGTGCACCTGGTGACCACGGATTCGTTCCTGTTCCCGCTGGCCACCCTGCAGGAAAAAAACATCCTGCACCGCAAGGGCTTTCCAGAGTCCTATGACAAGCCGCTGTTCTTGGATTTTCTCCAGGCGGTGTGCCGCCGGGGCGAAGCGGCGCGGATTCCCATCTATTCCCATGTGCGCTACGACATCCTGGCCGATGAGGCGCAGTCGGTGGAGGCGCCGGACATCATCATCCTGGAAGGCTTGAATGTGTTGCAGGGTGAGCAGGGCGAGGGCCTGAACGCCCTGGATTTCATCGACTTCTCGATCTATGTCGACGCTCCCGAAGCGACCATCAAGACCTGGTACCTGGAGCGGTTCGTCTACCTGAAGAACACTGCCTTCCAGTCGGGGGATTCCTATTTCAACAAGTACAAGGGCCTGTCCGATTCCGAGGCGCTGTCAGTGGCCTCCGATACCTGGGACCGGGTCAACCTGAAGAACCTGGTTGAAAACATCCTGCCGACTCGGGAGCGAGCCAACCTGATCATCCACAAGTCGGCGGACCACAGCATCGACCGGTTGCTGCTGCGTCAGGCCTGAACCGGCGTTCAGGGCGGGGTGGGGCGCTTGGCCAGGTAGGGCGGCAGGTACAGGCCCAGGTAGGCATCGAAGACGCGCATGCCTTCCTCGGCCATGCGCGGGGTGATCTGCCCGTGCTGCTGCACGGAGCGGGCATACACCCGATCTCCCAGCTCCATGGCCAGGGCGAACACGTCGACATCGACGGGTAGCGTCGGCAACTCGAAATGATGATCGAACAGCTTGTGCATCAGGTCCCCCAGCTCGATGTCGTGCTGGCGGTCGGCCTGGGTGACTTCGGTCAGGCCGTGCTGGGCGAGGATCAGTTGGCGGGCCGCCGCGTCCTCGCCGTAGATGTCGAGCATGCGTTGCTCCACCAGGCGTGACAGGTCGCGCCAGCTGCTGAGCCGCTCATGGTCGATAGGTTCCAGCAGGCAGGCGCGGAACGCCGCGTGGACATCGGCGGTAAGGGCTTCCAGCAGGGCCGGGACGCTGGCGAAGAAGTGATAGACCGAGGATGGCGGGATCTGCGCCTTGTCGGCCACGCTGTAGATCGACAGGCTGGCCACGCCCTCGGCCGCCAGCAGGGTCCGTGCGGCGTCGAGTATGGAGTCGATCCGGGCCTGGCTGCGTGCACGGGGTTTGCGAAGCGGGGCGGTGCGCGTCATCAGTCTCTCCTACAGGGCAGCGGGCATTGTACGCGAGTGGGCCGTTGTCCCTGTAGCCGCAGCCTGGGCGCATCCGAATCACGGGCATAAAAAAACGCCGCCGGGATAAACCCGGCGGCGTTCTTCAATGCAGCTGGCGCTTACACGGTGTGCAGGTACCAGTTGTACTCGAGGTCGGAGATGGAGTGTTCGAACTCCTCCAGCTCACTTTCCTTGCAGGCGACGAAGATATCGATGTATTTCGGATCGATGTACTTGGCCATGACTTCGCTGTCGTCCAACTCGCGCAGGGCATCACGCAGGTTGTTCGGCAGGCTCTGCTCGTTCTGCTCGTAGGAGTTGCCTTCGGTAGGCGCCCCCGGCTCGATCTTGTTGGTCAGGCCGTGGTGCACGCCCGCCAGGACCGAAGCCATCAGCAGATAGGGGTTGGCGTCGGCGCC
>NZ_VYKE01000086.1:0-24698 GCF_032424515.1 Pseudomonas sp. JV245A | reverse complement strand
ATGCCCGCGTGCCGTCCTTCCCTCTCAGCCCATGGCCGCGATGGCATCCACCGACTCGCGAATCAGCGCCGGCCCCTTGTAGATGAACCCCGAATACAGCTGCACCAGGCTGGCGCCCGCAGCGATCTTCTCAGCCGCGTGCTTGCCTTCGGTGATGCCGCCCACGGCGATGATCGGCAAACGGCCGGCCAGTTCAGCAGCCAGTACCTTGACCGTGTGGGTGCTCTTTTCCCGTACCGGTGCGCCGGACAGGCCGCCGGCCTCGGCGCCGTGCTCCAGGCCTTCGACACCTTCACGGCTCAAAGTGGTGTTGGTGGCGATCACTGCATCCATGCCGGTTTCAAGCAGGGCGCGGGCCACTTCCACGGTTTCCTCGTCGCTCATGTCCGGAGCGATCTTGATGGCCAGCGGTACACGCTTGCCGTGGATCGCAGCCAGTTCCTGTTGGCGCTGGCTCAAGGCCGCCAGCAGTTGCTTGAGCGACTCGCCAAATTGCAGGCTGCGCAGGCCCGGGGTATTGGGCGAGCTGACGTTGACCGTGACATAGCTGGCGTGGGCATAGACCTTGTCCAGGCAGATCAGGTAATCATCCACCGCCCTCTCCACCGGGGTGTCGAAGTTCTTGCCGATATTGATCCCCAGCACGCCTTTGTATTGCGAGGCCGCGACCCGTGCCAGCAGGTTGTCGACCCCCAGGTTGTTGAAGCCCATGCGGTTGATGATGGCCTCGGCCTGGGGCAGGCGGAAGATCCGCGGCTTGGGGTTGCCCGGTTGCGGGCGTGGGGTGACGGTGCCGATCTCGACAAAACCAAACCCCAATTGGGCGAAGCCGTCGATGGCTGCGCCGTTCTTGTCCAGGCCCGCAGCCAGCCCTACCGGGTTCGCAAACTCCAGGCCCATGACCTTGACCGGCATCTGCGCCGGGGCCTTGCACAACAGCCCGTTAAGGCCCAAACGCCCGCCCGCGCCGATCAGGTCCAGGGACAGATCGTGGGAGGTTTCCGGGGAGAGTTTGAACAACAGCTGGCGGGCCAGGGTATACATGGGTGGGATGAACTCGGTTGGCGGCGAAATAGGGCGCCGATTATAGCCGGCCCCGGGGCTTGCAGGCGAGGCGCGAAGTGAAATCCCCGCCGGGCTGGCATATGCCTTGCACTCTCATGTGCATGCAGACCTCGGCCAAGGGCGGCTGAGGTCCCAGGACAATGGCGTCGTCACCCGCCCCGGCCTCACCCGGTCGGCGGGTACGACGCTTTTTTATGCAAGGTGCCACGTCATGACCGATCTCCCCAACACCCCGCTGGCCTGGGTCAACGGCAGCGATGCCCCGGAAAAGTCCGCCATCGACCTGGGCTTCATGGCCCTGACCGATTGCGCCTCAGTGGTGGTCGCCGCCACTCAAGGCTTCGCCCAACCCTACGGCCTGACCCTGAACCTCAAGCGCCAGAGTTCCTGGGCCAGCCTGCGGGACAAGCTGGTGAGCGGCGAGCTGGACGCCGCCCACAGCCTGTATGGACTGATCTACGCGGTACACCTGGGTATCGGCGGCACCAACCCCTGTGACATGGCAGTGCTCATGGGCCTGAACCAGAACGGCCAGAGCATCAACCTGTCCCGGGAACTGCAAGCCCTCAAGGTGACCAGCCCTGAGACATTGGACCGCCATGTGCACCAAAGCCGGGCACGACTGACCTTCGCCCAGACCTTCCCCACCGGTACCCACGCCATGTGGCTGTACTACTGGCTGGCCAGCCAGGGTATCCACCCGCTGCAGGATGTCGACAGCGTAGTGGTGCCGCCACCGCAGATGGTGGCTCATCTGCAGGCCGGGCGCATCGACGGGTTCTGCGTCGGCGAACCCTGGAGCGCCAGTGCAGTGCAGCAGGATCAGGGTTTCACCCTGGCCACCAGCCAGGCGATCTGGCCGGATCACCCGGAAAAAGTCCTCGGCTGCACCCGCGCCTTCGTCGAGCAATACCCGAACACCGCCCGGGTCCTGGTGATGGCGATTCTCGAAGCCAGCCGCTTTATCGAGCAAAGCCCGGAAAACCGCCGCAGCACCGCCCAGTTGCTGAGCGCTGCCGATTACCTGAATGCACCGCTGGACTGCATCGAGCCGCGGCTGCTGGGGGATTACGCCGACGGCCTGGGCAATTGCTGGCAGGACCCCCACGCCCTGCGTTTTCACCATCATGGCGCCGTCAACCTGCCCTACCTGTCCGACGGCATGTGGTTCATGACCCAGTTCCGGCGCTGGGGCCTGCTGCGGGAAGACCCGGATTACCTGGGCGTCGCTCGCCACGTGCAGCAGCTGGAGCTATACCGCGAAGCCGCCACCGCGCTGGGCATCGCCGCCTGGGGCCAGGACATGCGCAGCAGCCAGTTGATCGATGGCAAGGTGTGGGACGGCTCTGAGCCTGCCGCCTATGCCCGCAGCTTCCGCCTGCATGCGATGAACGGCACCCCTCCCCTTGTTGCCCAGCGCTGATCGGAGCCCGCGAACATGCTGCGTATCCTGCTGATCAACGACACCGCGAAAAAAGTCGGAAGGCTCAAGGCCGCCCTCAGCGAAGCCGGTTTCGAGGTGATTGACGAATCCGGCCTGACCATCGACCTGCCGGGCCGCGTCGAAACAGTGCGTCCGGACGTGATCCTGATCGATACCGAGTCACCCAGCCGCGATGTCATGGAGCAAGTGGTGCTGGTCAGCCGCGATCAACCCCGGCCCATCGTGATGTTCACCGATGAACACGATCCGGGGGTAATGCGCCAGGCGATCAAGTCCGGGGTCAGCGCCTACATCGTCGAGGGCATCCAGGTCCAGCGCCTGCAGCCTATCCTCGACGTGGCCATGGCGCGCTTTGAAAGCGACCAGGCCCTGCGCGCGCAACTCCAGGCCCGGGACCAGCAAATGGCCGAGCGCAAGCGCATCGAACTGGCCAAGGGCCTGTTGATGAAGATGAAGGACTGCGACGAAGAACAGGCCTACACCCTGATGCGTCGCCAGGCCATGAGCAAACAGCAGAAGCTGATCCAGGTCGCGGAACAGATCATCGCCATGCAGGATCTGCTGGGCTGACCTGCGCCCCGTAGGAGCCGGCTTGCCGGCGAATAGGCCTCTGAACCTTGCGCCAGTCTTGAGGGTGCCTTCGCTGGCAAGCCAGCTCCTACAGCGAACCAGCCCATGCGAGCCAGCATCGGCCGCAGGTTGGCGCGGCTCTTGCTATCAGCTCCACACCGGTAACCAACGGCGGTTGCCCCACCTACGACAAAGACGTCGCGCGCCCTGCTCGCCCTCAACGAGCCGGGTGCCGACGTTTTTTCGTTTTGGCCCCACTGACCGGGGTCGGTGGCGCGGCCGTGGCGGCGCTCCACCTGCAAGCTCATGACGACTCCAACGACTCTTATCAGCTGAGGTGCGCGATGAATTCAAGCTTCTGGAAATCCGGCCACACCCCGACCCTGTTCGCGGCCTTTCTGTATTTCGACCTGAGCTTCATGGTCTGGTACCTGCTGGGCCCCCTGGCGGTGCAGATCGCCGCCGACCTGCACCTGAGCACTCAGCAACGCGGACTGATGGTGGCCACGCCGATCCTCGCCGGCGCAGTGCTGCGCTTCATCATGGGCCTGCTGGCCGATCGCCTGTCACCCAAGACCGCCGGCCTGATCGGCCAGGTGATCGTCATCGGCGCGCTGTTCATGGCCTGGAAGCTGGGCATCCACAGCTATGAGCAGGCGCTGCTGCTGGGGGTATGCCTCGGCATGGCCGGGGCTTCCTTCGCCGTGGCCCTGCCCCTGGCCTCGCAGTGGTACCCGCCGCAGCACCAGGGAAAGGCCATGGGCATCGCCGGCGCCGGCAACTCCGGCACGGTGTTCGCCGCCCTGCTGGCACCGGTACTGGCAGCGGCCTATGGCTGGAGTAATGTGTTCGGCCTCGCCCTGATTCCCCTGCTGGTGACCCTGGCGCTGTTCGCCTGGCTCGCCAAGAACGCCCCCCAACGGCCCCAGGCCAAGTCCATGGCCGACTACTTCAAGGCCCTGGGTGATCGTGACAGCTGGTGGTTCATGTTCTTCTACAGCGTGACCTTCGGCGGCTTCATCGGCCTGGCCAGCGCCCTGCCCGGCTACTTCAACGACCAGTACGGTCTGAGCCCGATCTCCGCAGGCTACTACACCGCCGCCTGCGTCTTCGGCGGCAGCCTGATGCGCCCTCTGGGCGGCGCCCTGGCCGACCGTTTCGGCGGTATTCGCACCTTGCTCGGCATGTATAGCGTGGCGGTGGTGTGCATCGCCGCCGTAGGCTTCAACCTGCCCAGTTCCTATGCGGCGCTGGCGCTGTTCGTCTGCACCATGCTCGGTCTCGGCGCAGGCAATGGCGCGGTATTCCAACTGGTGCCGCAGCGCTTTCGCCGGGAAATAGGGGTCATGACCGGGCTGATCGGCATGGCCGGCGGCATCGGCGGTTTTGCCCTGGCGGCGGGCATGGGTGCGATCAAGCAGAGCACCGGCAGCTATCAACTGGCGCTGTGGCTGTTCGCCAGCCTCGGGGTCCTGGCCTGGTTCGGCCTGCACGGGGTCAAGCGCCGCTGGAGAACCACCTGGGGCTCCGCCGCCGTGACTGCGGCGCGGGTCTGAGGGCGTCATGGGCCTGCAATTGAGCCACGCCGAGGCCAGCGCCACCGGACCGCGGGCGGAAAATCAGGACGCCCTGCGCCGGGTCACCCCGGCGCCGGACCTGGCCGCAAGCAAAGGCCTGTTGTTCGCCATCGCCGACGGTGTGAGCCAGTGCGCCGACGGCGGCCTCGCCGCCCGTTCAAGCGTGCAGGCCCTGGCCCTGGACTACTACGCCACCCCGCAAACCTGGGCTGTGGCCCAAGCCCTGGAACGCCTGCTGGTCGCCCAGAATCGTTGGCTCCAGGCCAACGGCGGCGGCCAGCCACTGCTCACCACCCTCAGCGCTTTGGTGTTGCGGGGCCGGCGCTTCACCCTGGCCCATGTCGGCGACTGCCGGGTCTACCGCTGGCACCGGCAGCAGTTGCAACGCATCAGCCAGGACCACGTCTGGGAGCAACCGGGCATGCAGCATGTGCTCAAGCGTGCCCTGGGCCTGGACCAACATCTGGTGCTGGACTTCCTCGACGGCGAACTGCGCCAGGGCGAAAGCTTCCTGATGCTCAGCGATGGAGTCTGGGCCACCCTGGGCGACAGCGCCATCGCTGCCATTCTGCGTGACCAGACGGACCCGGACAGCGCTGTACAGACCCTGGTCCGCGCCGCCCACCTGGCCGGCAGCCAGGACAACGCCAGCGCGCTGCTGGTGCGAGTCGATGAGCTCGGCGAAAGCAGCCTCGGTGACGCCCTGCTGCAGCTGCAGCAATGGCCCCTGCCGCCGCCGCTGAAACCCGGCCAGCGCTTCGAGGGCTGGCAAGTCGAGGCATTGCTCAGCCACAGCCAGCAGGCCTTGCTGTATCGGGTACACGACGAACAGCAACAAACCTGGCTGCTGAAGACCTTGCCCCCGGCCCTGCACAACGACCTGACGGCCTGCCAGGGACTGCTATGCGAAGAATGGCTGCTGCGCCGCGTTGCCGGGCGTCACTTTCCCCAGGTACACAGCGCAACTTCACGCCAGCACCTGTACTACCTGATGCGCGAATACCCGGGCCGTACCCTGGCACAACTGCTTCGCCAGAACGGCCCCTTGCCCCTGGCCCAGTGGCAGCCCCTGGCCGAGCATCTGCTACGCGCAATCGGTCTGCTGCACCGGCGGCAGATCCTGCACCGGGATATCAAACCGGACAACCTGCTGCTGGGGGACGATGGCGAACTGCGGGTACTGGATTTCGGCCTGGCGTACTGCCCCGGCCTCTCGGCGGACCCGGCACACCTGCTACCCGGCACCCCGAGCTTTATCGCCCCGGAAGCCTTCGACGGTGAACCTCCCGGCCCGCAACAGGACCTCTATGCGGTAGGCGTCAGCCTGTACTACCTGCTGACCGGGCACTACCCCCACGGCGAGATCGAAGCCTTCCAGCGCCCGCGTTTCGGCGCAGCGACGAACCCCGGCCGCTACCGCCCGGACCTGCCGGAATGGTTGGCACAAAGCCTGGAGCGCGGGGTGAATGCCGATCCGGCACAGCGCTACGAAACTGCCGAAGAATGGCTGCTGGCGCTGGAACAGGGCGAACGCCGTAGCTTGAGCACCAGATCGCGGCCATTACTGGAACGCGAACCGCTGAAAGTCTGGCGCGGCATCGCCCTGCTCGCCTTGCTGCTCAACCTGATCTTGTTGCTGTCACTGCTGCATCACTGAGGCCATCGGGTGGGTGGCCTTGCTCCTCAAACTCCCGACAAACCTCAGGCCCCTGCGTCCCTAGGAGCCGTTGATCCAAACGCGACCCGATCTGCCACAAAGAGCCGAAACAGGGCATAGCGTCTCAATTCAGTGCAACAGCCGAGATCAGCACGCACAGAACCTTCATCAAAGCTCAATAAAACCAGCACCTCGGCCACTTGGCACAGGCGCTGCATTGCGTCAGGCAACAGACATAAAGCCCGGCCTTCAACGACGAAGGCAGGCTTCCCGAGAGAACGGGATCGGACAAAGGCGTCCTCGTCAGGCCACTGACGGGACGCCTTTTTTGTTTGCGCGCATTTTGTCGAGCCAGGCGTCACTGACCCTGCCTGAGCTCCGGAGAAGCCCATGAAAAGACTCAAACTGGTGATGATCGGCAACGGCATGGCCGGGGTCCGCACCCTGGAAGAACTGCTCAAGCTGAGCGATGAGCTGTACGACATCACGGTCTTCGGCGCCGAACCCCACACCAACTACAACCGCATCCTGCTGTCGCCGGTGCTGGCCGGTGAACAGACGTTCGAGGACATCGTCCTCAACGACCTGGACTGGTACCTGGACCACCACATCAAGCTGCTGCTCAACCGCAAGGTGGTAGAGATCGACCGGATCAGGCGCCGGGTGATCGCCGAGGACGGCAGCGAAGCCGAGTATGACCGTCTGCTGATCGCCACCGGCTCCACGCCCTTTATCCTGCCGATTCCCGGCAAGGACCTGCAGGGGGTGATCGGCTATCGCGACATTGCCGACACCCAGGCGATGATCGACACGGCCAGGACTCACACCCATGCGGTGGTGATCGGCGGCGGCCTGCTGGGGCTGGAGGCCGCCAACGGCCTCAAGCTGCGCGGCATGGATGTGACCGTGGTGCATATCGGCGAATGGCTGCTGGAGCGACAACTGGACCAGACCAGCGGCCAGTTGCTGCAAAACGCCCTGGAAAGCCGCGGCCTGAAGTTCCGCCTGTGCGAACAGACCCAGGCCCTGATCGATGCCGGCAATGGTCGGGTCGGGTCGGTGCAGTTCAAGAATGGCGAGATCATCCCCGCCGATCTGGTGGTGATGGCCGCCGGCATCCGTCCCAACACCGAGCTGGCGGAACGGGCCGGCCTGTCCTGCAACCGCGGGATACTGGTCAACGACACCCTGCAAACCTTTGACCCGCGCATCTACGCCATCGGCGAGTGCGCCAGCCACCGCGGTATCGCCTACGGCCTGGTGGCGCCGTTGTTCGAACAGGCCAAGGTCTGCGCCAACCACCTGGCCCAACTGGGCTTCGCCCGCTACCAGGGCTCGGTGACGTCCACCAAGTTGAAGGTCACTGGCATCGATCTGTTTTCCGCCGGGGATTTCATGGGTGGCGACGGTACCGAAACCATCACCCTCGCCGACCCCATTGGCGGGGTCTACAAGAAGCTGGTGATCAAGGACGACGTGCTGGTCGGCGCCTGCCTGTATGGCGACACCGCGGATGGCGGCTGGTACTTCCGGCAGATCCGCGAGCAGCAGGCCATCGGCGAGATCCGCGACCACCTGATGTTCGGTGAGAACGCGTTGGGCGACGTCGGCCATCAGGGCCAGGACAAGGCCATGAGCATGGCCGACACTGCCGAGGTCTGTGGCTGCAATGGGGTGTGCAAGGGCACCATCGTCAAGGCCATTCAGGAACAGGGGCTGTTCAGCGTCGACGAGGTCAAGAAGCACACCAAGGCCGCCAGCTCCTGCGGCTCCTGTGCCGGGCTGGTGGAACAGATCCTGATCAATACCGTGGGCGGCGCGGCGGACGTCAAGCCGAAAAGCGAAAAAGCCATCTGCGCCTGCAGCGACCTGAACCACGGGCAGATCCGCCAGGCGATCCGCGACCAGCACCTGCTGACCATCGCCGGCACCATGAGCTACCTCAACTGGCGCACCCCTAACGGCTGTGCCACTTGCCGTCCGGCGCTGAACTACTACCTGATCTCCACCTGGCCGGGGGAAGCCCGGGACGATCCGCAATCGCGGCTGATCAACGAACGGGCCCACGCCAACATCCAGAAAGACGGGACCTACTCGGTGGTGCCGCGGATGTGGGGCGGCGTGACCAATCCGTCCGAGCTGCGACGCATCGCCGATGTCGCCGACAAGTACCAGGTGCCCATGGTCAAGGTCACCGGCGGCCAGCGCATCGACCTGCTGGGCATCCGCAAGGAAGACTTGCCCGGAGTCTGGAAAGACCTGGACATGCCGTCCGGCCACGCCTACGGCAAATCCATCCGCACCGTGAAGACCTGCGTCGGCAGCGAGTTCTGCCGTTTCGGCACGCAGAACTCCACCCAGCTGGGAATCGAGCTGGAACACGACCTGTTCAACATGTGGTCGCCGCACAAGGTCAAGCTGGCGGTCTCCGGTTGCCCGCGCAACTGCTCGGAAGCCGGGATCAAGGACGTGGGCATCATCGGCGTCGATTCGGGCTGGGAGATGTACATCGGCGGCAACGGCGGGATCAAGACCGAGGTGGCGGAGTTTTTCGTCAAGCTCAAGACCGCCGAAGAAGTGCGCGAATACAACGGCGCCTTCCTCCAGCTGTACCGCGAAGAAGCCTTCTACCTCGAACGCACCGTGCACTACCTGCAACGGGTCGGCATGGAACACGTGAAAAAGGCCGTGCTGGAAGACCCGCAGCGGCGCAAGGCGCTGAACGAGCGCCTGCAGTTTTCCCTGTCCTTCGAGCAGGACCCATGGCAACAGCGCCTGGCCGAGCCGCAGCTGAAAAAAGAGTTCGAGTCGATCCCCGTAAAACAACTGGAGGTGCCGGCATGAACTGGCTGGATATCTGCGCCCTGGAAGAAATCAACACCCTGGGCTCGCGCATCATCAAGGGCCCCAAGGGCGATATCGCAATTTTTCGTACCAGCGATGATCAAGTCTTCGCTCTCGACGATCGCTGCCCGCACAAGGGCGGGCCGCTATCCCAGGGGCTGATCTACGGCAAACGGGTAGCCTGCCCGCTGCACAACTGGCAGATCGATCTGGAGTCCGGGCAGGCCCAGGCCCCAGACCACGGCTGCGCCCACCAGCATCTGGCCCGAGTGGAAAGCGGCCGGGTGCTGCTGGCCCTGCAGGATGCCGGGTAATGGAGCGCCAGAGCACGGCCTCGACCTGCTGCTACTGCGGGGTCGGCTGCGGGGTACTGATCGAGCATGACGGCCGACATATTCTCGGGGTCAGTGGCGACCCGACGCACCCGGCCAACTTCGGCAAACTGTGCAGCAAGGGCGCCAGCCTGCACCTGACCGGCGACCACGCGGCCCGCGCGCTGTACCCGGAACTGCGCCTGGGCAAGGCCCTGGCCCGCAACCGCTGCGACTGGGACAGCGCCCTGGAACATGCCGCTGGGGTGTTCGCCCAGGCCATCGCCGAGCACGGCCCGGACAGCGTGGCGTTCTATATTTCCGGGCAACTGCTGACCGAGGACTACTACGCCTTCAACAAACTGGCCCGGGCCCTGGTGGGCACCAACAACATCGACAGCAATTCCCGGCTGTGCATGTCTTCGGCGGTGGTGGGCTACAAGCGCAGCCTGGGGGCCGACGCGCCGCCGTGCAGCTATGAGGATCTGGAGCAAAGCGACTGCGTGATGATCGTCGGTAGCAACATGGCCTACGCCCATCCGGTGTTGTTTCGTCGCCTGGAACAGGCCAAAAGCCAACGCCCACAGATGAAAGTCATAGTGATCGACCCGCGTCGTACCGACACTTGCGACCTGGCTGACCTGCACCTGGCGATCTTGCCCGGCACAGATGTCGCTTTATTTCACGGCATCCTTCACCTGCTGCTGTGGGAGGACTGGATCGACCGGGATTTCATCCAGCAACACACCGAGGGCCTGGTGCAGCTCAAGGCCCTGGTCCGCGACTACACCCCGCCGATGGTGGCCCAGCTGTGCGGCATCAGCCTCGAGCAATTGCAGGAATGCGCCCAGTGGGTGGGCAATGCGCCAAGTTTTCTGTCCCTGTGGTGCATGGGCCTGAACCAGTCCAGCGCCGGCAGCGCGAAAAACAGTGCATTGATCAACCTGCACCTGGCCACCGGGCAAATCGGCCGCCCCGGTGCAGGCCCCTTCTCGCTCACCGGTCAGCCCAATGCCATGGGTGGGCGCGAAACCGGCAGCTTGAGCAACCTGCTGCCTGGACACCGCGAGGCTGCCGACCCGGAACACCGCGCCGAAGTCGCCGCCTACTGGGGCGTGGAGCAACTGCCCGCCAGCCCTGGCTTGAGCGCAATGGAGCTGTTTGAACAGATGCGCAGCGGCCGCATCAAGGCCTTGTGGATCGCCTGCACCAACCCGGCGCAATCCCTGCCGGACCAGAACCGAGTGCACGAGGCGCTGCTGAACTGCCCCTTCGTGGTTCTGCAGGAAGCCTTTGCCACCACCGAAACCGCGGCATTCGCCGACCTGTTGCTGCCAGCCGCCAGTTGGGGCGAAAAACAAGGCTCGGTGACCAACTCCGAGCGCCGGGTTTCCCATGTCCGCCAGGCCGTTGCCGCCCCCGGCGAGGCCCGAGCGGATTGGGCGATCACCGTGGATTTTGCTCAACGCCTGGAGCGATTCCTGCGCCCCGGCCTGCCGAGCCTGTTTGCCTTCGATAGCGCCGCCCGGGTGTTCGATGAATACAAGGGCCTGACCCGCGGCCGCGACCTGGATCTGAGCGGCCTCAGCCACGAGTTGCTCGACCGCCTCGGCCCACAACAATGGCCCTTCCCTGAAGGCGCGACGCAGGGTACTGAGCGCCTGTATGTACACGGGATCTTTCCCACCGCCAATGGCCGTGCGCGTTTTGTCAGCGACCCTTATGTAGCAGCCAAGGAGCAGCGGGACGCACGCTTCCCCCTGACCCTGATCACCGGCCGCCTGCGCGACCAATGGCACGGCATGAGCCGTACAGGCACTGCGGCGCAGTTGTTCGGCCATGTCAGCGAAGCCTTGCTGAGCCTGCATCCGGACGAACTGCGGCGCCAACGCCTGCGAGATGGAGGACTGGTGAACCTGAAGAGCCGGCGCGGCAGCGTAATCGTGGCGGTGACCGGCGATGACAGCGTGCGCCCCGGGCAAGCCTTCCTGCCCATGCACTTCGGCGATCGCTTCCTCAAGGGCGGGGTCAATGCCGTCACCCAGCCCGCCTTCGACCCCTTGTCCAAACAGCCGGAACTCAAGCACAGCGGCGTGCGCCTGGAACCGGTGCTACTGCCTTGGCAACTGTTCGTGCTGATTGAAGGTGATGTGCAGGCGCATTTCCGGGCCCTGCGCCCTCTTTGCCAGGCTCTGGCCTATGTCAGCCTCAGCCTGACCGGTCGCGAGCGCCCGGCACTGGTGATTCGCGCCGCCCATGCGCAAGCACCACAAGCGGCACTGCTTCAGGCCATCGACCGGCAATTGCAGCTCGACACAGGCCCGGTACTGGCCTACGACGACCTGCGCCGGGCCATCGGCAAGCGAGTGCGGATCGAACAGGGGCGAATTATCGCCATCCGTTTGTCCGGGGAAACCCTGGCACAGCATTGGCTGCACGAGCTGTGGCAGCAAGGCCGCGCCGATGAACAACTAAGGCGCTGGCTGCTGGCGCCGATGAGTGCACCGCCAGACGCCAGCGGCCTGGGCGGACAACGGGAACGCATCTTGTGCAATTGCAGGAACGTCAGCCACAGCGCGGTCTGCGCCGGAATCGCGCAAGGCCTGGATATGGAACAACTGAAACAGCAACTGGGTTGCGGCAGCCAATGTGGCTCCTGCGTGCCGGAGATCAAGCGCCTGCTCGCGGCTTGCGTGCAACCTGTCGTCGCCCTGGAGTGAGGAAACCCTATGAATGCAAAAGTCTGGTTGGTAGGCGCTGGCCCCGGAGACCCGGAGCTGCTGACCCTCAAGGCCGTACGCGCCCTCGGTGAGGCCGATGTGGTGCTGATCGATGACCTGGTGAACCCTGCCGTGCTGGAGCATTGCCCCGGGGCGCGTGTGATTCCGGTGGGCAAGCGCGGCGGTTGTCGCTCGACGCCCCAAGCCTTTATCTACCGCTTGATGCTGCGCTACGCCCGACAGGGCCGCTGCGTAGTGCGCCTCAAAGGCGGCGACCCGTGCATTTTCGGGCGTGGCGGCGAGGAGGCGCAGTGGCTCAAGGCACGGGGCATCGAAGTGGAGCTGGTAAACGGCATAACCGCCGGCCTGGCAGGTGCCACACGCTGTGATATTCCCCTGACCCTACGCGGCGTTGCTCGAGGCGTGACTCTGGTAACTGCTCATACGCAGGACGACAGCCAACTGAACTGGCAGGCGCTGGCACACAGCGGAACGACCCTGGTGATCTACATGGGCGTGGCGAAGCTGGCGGAGATTGCCGAGCAGTTGCTCGGTGGTGCACTGGCGGCGGATACGCCGGTGGCGATGATTGAAAACGCCTCGCTGCCGCAGCAGCGCGAATGCCGCAGCGTACTGGCGAACATGGAACGCGACGCCCAGGTTTTCGCCCTCAAGAGCCCGGCAATCCTGGTTATCGGGGCAGTCGCGGCAACCGCGTCGGTCACGGCCCTTACCTCTGAAACCCAGGTGCAACTGGCCTGACTCTCGCGCCAGGAAGGCAAATCGCAGGTAAAGAAAAACCCGGCCTAGGCCGGGTTTTTCCAAGCTACAAGACTAATTACTTAGCTTGAGCTTCTACCGAGGCTTCTACGCGACGGTTAACTGCGCGACCAGCTTCAGTTGCGTTGTCAGCAACTGGGCGGGACTCACCGTAACCAACGGATTGAACGCGGTTAGCGCCAACGCCGTACTGGTTAACCAGAACTTGTTTAACGGCGTTTGCACGACGCTCAGACAGCTTCTGGTTGTAAGCGTCAGGACCGACGGAGTCAGTGTGACCTTCAACAACGGTGGTGGTCTGTGGGTACTGCTTCATGAAGTCAGCGAGGTTCTTGATGTCAGCGTAGCTGTTAGGCTTGACGACCGACTTGTCGAAGTCGAACTTCACGTCCAGCTCAACACGAACCACTTCAGCAACTGGAGCTTCTGGAGCTGGCTCTGGAGCTGGAGCTGGTGCTACTGGAGCTGGAGCGACTTTGCCGCCGCTGCCACCGAAGTTCACACCCAGACCGATGGTAGGAGCGTAGTCCCACTTGCCGTTGTCCAGCTTGTAGTCAGCTTCAACGCCAGCACGGGCGAACAGGTTGTCGGTGATGTACCACTTAACACCAGCGCCTGCAGTCAGGAAAGTCGACTGGTCGCGACCGCTGTGGCCGTCGGCCTCAACGTTGGTCATGCTCTTGTGAGCAACACCGCCGGAAACGTATGGACGCAGAGCGTCACCCACGGTACCAAAGTGGTACTGAGCGTTCAGGCCGAAGTTGTCGCCTTTGATTTTCTGGTTACCAGTACCGTCGTTGGAACGGGTGTGGTTGGTCTTGTCGTAGGTGGCGTTCAACGACAGATCGTCGGTCAGGAAGTAGCCGATCGATGCGCCTGGGTTGAAGCCGTCTTCAACGTGATTAACGCTGTCGTTGTACTGTTTTTTGTAAAACAGTTCACCCTCGACCGCGCCTTGGCCTTGCGCCAGAACGCCGAACGAAGTCACGGCAACAATAGAACCAATGGCAATGCCCAAGGTGTTTTTCAGTTTCATCCGTTAAATCCCCATCTGGTGATTGTAAAGCAGTCCCACATACCGGGGGACAACTCGGCGGTAAGTCTATCAGAACTCACCTAGACGTAAGAGATATTTGCGCCGAACTAAGTTTCAGCAATACCTGCAAATTTCTCACGCAATTTATCAAGAGCACGTTTGTAACGCATCTTTGTAGCACTCAACCCCATATGCATGATGTCCGCGATCTCTTGAAATTCCAGCTCTGCGACAAATCGTAGCACCAGAATTTCCCGATCAATCGGGTTCACATGCACCAACCAGCGGTCAAGTCCGCCCTTTTCCTCAGGTTTCGGCGCCTTCTCTTCAGAGGCCTCCTCGAGGGGGTCAAGACTTAAAGCGTCCATCAACCGACGCTTGCGCCGCTCCTTGCGATACTGCGTGATGCATTCGTTGTACGTGATGCTATATAGCCATGTCTTGAACTTCGATTTACCCTCAAAGTTCTTAAGGCCATACAGCACCTTCAACATCACTTCCTGACAGACATCATCCGCATCCCGATCGTTCCCCAGATAACGTGCACAAACATTAAATAGGGTCCTCTGATAGCGCCGCATCAACTCTTCATAGGCGCGTGTTACGTGAAACAGCTCCGTATGTGAGCGCGCAACCAACTCCTCATCAGAGAGCTCACGGGGGTCATAGCGCGTGGATAGCGATTGGGTTTTATTCAAAACGAGTCGTGCCGACAGTCAGGTCAATGTCCGCCGCAGCCCGATGACGGGCATTTTGCGGCGGCATACATTAGCAGGGTTTGCCGGGTTAGCGGCTACTTACATGCTGCTCCAGCAGGATCCGATTGGAGAGAGAGACTAGCTCACCCTCATCGGTCAGCAATGTAGTTTTAACCGTGCCAATCTCTTCAATCTGGCCTTCGACCTCACCAACACGTACTTGTTGCCCAACCTGATACAACTCACGCACATAGATTCCCGCAAGAATCTGCCCGGCAATTTCCCGGCTTCCCAACCCCATGGCCAGTGCAACAGCCAGACCAACGGTAATCAATACAATGACGATCACATGGTTGAGCAGGTCGGTTTTAACCTCCAACTGACTGATCGCCACGGAAATACTGATGATGATCACCAGCCCCTGGGCAATTCGCCCCAGGCCGCTGGCGTAATCCAGGCCTACGCCTTCTGCGGCGCCGCGCACCAGGCCATTGGCCAGTTGCGCCAGCAAAACCCCCACCAGCAGCACCAGCGCAGCACCGAAAACCTTCGGTAAATACAGCGCAAGCATATCGAGCGTAGCCGAAACTCGCTCAAGGCCAAGGGATTCAGCAGCAGAAACCAGAAAAATCAGCAAAACGAACCAATAGACGATCTTGCCGATCAGGGTCGAGATGGGTACCTGCAAACCCGCACGAGACAGCAACTTGGTCAGGCCGGTGCCGCCCATGAGGCGATCCAGGCCCAGCTTGGCCAGCAATTTCGAGAGCAGGGTATCGAGCAGCTTGGCCACCACGAAGCCCAGCAACAGCACCACCAACGCGCCGAACAGGTTCGGAATGAAGTTCGCCACCTTGGTCCACAAGGCGGTCATCGCCGTGACGAGGCTCTGCGTCCAGAGATCCAGTTCCATATTCAATCAGCCTTATCAGCAGTGCGAGCAGAAGATTTACGACGAGAAACCGGCGCAATATGAGCCGATCCGTTATTCAAGGCGATCATCAGCGCCGGCAGCCAGCGGCCCAGAAGGCTGAACAGATCCCCCGCCCCCACCTGACGGTTGGCGGTTTTCAGTACGCGGCCCAGGCAGGCATCGTCATCGCGGCTCGATGGCGAGGCTTTGAGCATGTCACGCAAAGACTGTTCAAACGGATCGTGCATACGCACCTCTGGTGATGTCTGAAAAAGACGCGATCAGATTTATTCGGGTCACATGAAGCATCATCACACCCAGCGCAAACGACGAAACAACCACCATTGCCCCACGGCCACCGCCAACAATAAAAGGCAGGCGATGATGAAACCATAAGGGCTGGCCGAGAACGGAATGCCGCCCACGTTGATCCCCAAAAGGCCGGTGAGAAAACTCATCGGCAGGAAGATCCCGGTAATGATCCCGAAGCGGTACATGGTGCGATTCATGCGCACGCTCAAACGCCGGTCTTCGGCCTCCAGCACAAGCCCCACGCGCTCTCGGGTCAATTCCAGCTCTTCCAGGTAACGGGTCAGACTGTTGTGCAACTCGTTCCAGTAATCACCATCATCCACGGCGAACCAGGGCAGTTTTATCCGGCTCAACTGGGCGAAGATATCCCGCTGCGGAGCCAGGAAGCGCTTGAGCCCGGCAGCCCGCCGACGGATCTGCAAAATGCTGCCGTGCTCGGGGGTATACCGTTCGTCGGCATCCAGTTTTTCTTCCTCGCCATCGACCACTTCCGAGAGGTCGCTGACCAGATTCTGCACCTTGTGGGTCAGGTACTCGGCCATATAAAGGAGGAGTTCGGCAGACGTCTTCGGCCCTCGGCCCTCGGCAAGCTGCACCAGCAGCTCATCGGTGGCGCGCAACTGACGCAGGCGCAAGGAAATCACCCGCTGGGCAGAGGCAAAGATCCGCACCGAGACCATGTCTTCCGGCTCGGCCCCCGGGTTCAGGTTGATACCCCGCAGAAACAGCAGCAACTCCGAGTCCGGGAGCGCCAGCAAGCGTGGCCGGGTGTTTTCCTCCAGCAGCAGGTCACAGCTGAACTCGCTCAGGCCGCTGGAGCGACGCAACCAGGTCTGGGTCTGCGGATGGCTGCGATCCCAATGCAGCCACAGGCTTTCATGGGCCTGCAGTTGCAGGTCGTCGAGCTCAGTCCGGGCAATCGAACGCGCACCGCCTTCACCATCCAGCACCAGGGCATGTACCAGCCCCCATTGCGCGTTTTCTTCCTCGAACATCCGCATCCCTTGTCAGGTCGATTGTTTATTCAGGCATTTTCAGCGGGCTTGGCGAAACGATCACGCCATTGTTGTCGGCGTAGACATACTCGCCAGGGCGGAAAGTCACACCGGCAAAGGTAACCGCCACATTGAGGTCGCCGATGCCGCGCTTGTCAGTCTTCATCGGGTGGCTGGCCAGGGCCTGGACGCCAAGATCGGTCTGGGCGATGACATCCACATCACGGATGCAACCGTAGATCACCAATCCTTCCCAACCGTTTTTTGCGGCTTTCTCGGCCAGCATGTCGCCCAGCAGGGCGCGGCGCAGTGAGCCGCCACCATCCACCACCAACACCTTGCCCTGCCCCTTGAGTTCCACTTGTTCCTTGACCAGCGAGTTGTCCTCGAAGCACTTGATGGTGACGATTTCACCACCAAAGGAATCGCGACCACCGAAATTGCTGAACATCGGCTCTACCACCTGCACCAGGTCCGGGTAGGCGTCGCACAGGTCGGGAGTGAGGTAATGGTTCATCGAGAAACTCCTGTAACAGAAAGAACACGATCGAAGGTGTCGGTGCTGCCTTATATAGATACGCGCCCAGACCGCAGATGTTTAACCTGCAAGGCCTGATGAGCGAACCCGCCTGCCCCGTATTTTCGCAGCCAGGCCAGCGGAACGGAAAGCCGACTCAATAACTGAATGTGACCAGAACAGCGCAATGCGTCATATCTTAGCCGCAAGCGCTATCGAGCGAAATGCCCTTGTCAGAGCCTTCGCCTCAAACCGCAGCCACGGGTTCGGCAACAGAAACCAGCAATGGAGCCTGCTGATCCTTGAGCCAGCACGCGACCAGCGGCCAGACCTCAGTCTGCGCCGGTTTGCTCACCAGCATCTCGACGTGACCGAAATTACCGCTGAATCCCTGCTCGCGTCCCAGGCAGACAAATTGTTTCTGCTCGCTGCCCAACTGCTCGAACAACTTGCGGCAGGCCCAGGTCGGATCCTGATGATCCCCTGCGGCGCTGACTGCCAGTGCCGGCACCGTAACCTGCGCCAGGCCCGCCCACCAATCCTTATCGGCATCGCCGAAACGACCAAACAATCCATGCCAACGCATGCTCTCCAGAGCCAGCCCGATGGGCTCGTCCTCGGGGCCACGTTTGAGCCGCGAGCCGGACAACTGAGCAAAGCGCTTGATCACCAGGCGCCCACCCCACTCCACCATCGGGATCTTCAAGGGCCAGTAGGTACGGCTGATCTGGGTACCGAAAAACGCCGCCGAAGCCACGCCCGCATCACCCAGGTACTGCCCGCCCAAGGCCGCCGCCAGGGTAGTGCCGCCCAGGGAATGACCGATCCAATGGGGAACCTGCGCACTTTGCTCACGGACGAAGGCGGCAATTGCCGGCAAATCGTACCGAGCGTAGTCGGCGACACGGTTCTTGCGGTAGTCGGCATTGCGGCGCGACAAACCGTGACCGCGCATTTCAGGAATCCACACATCGAAGCCTGCGCGGGCCAGATAGGCCCCCAGCCCGATGCCCTTGGGCGAATACCAGAAACGTCGATTGGAAAAGCTGCCATGCAGCAGGACCACGGGGATCCCCCGGGCTTCAGGCTCATCGGCCAGCCCCAGGCGGGTGACGGCCAACTCCACGGAAGGGTCGGGACTGTTGCCGGGCTTCAAGCGATAGACATCTTCGCTGAGGTCGCCTCGACGCTCGGCACTGATCAAGGCGACCGGAAATAGGTTGCTGCTGCTTTGCATATTCTTCTTGCACAAAAAAGGGCGGCATCCAGAAGAAGCACGCCCTGCTTGAATCTTCAAGAGCCAGCCAGCCTTGCGACCGACCGGCTCTGCACTCACCGATTACGCCGCGCCCTGACCTTCAGCCAGGAAGAACCAGGTTTCCAGTACCGAGTCCGGGTTCAGCGAAACGCTTTCAATGCCCTGCTCCATCAGCCACTTGGCCAGGTCCGGGTGGTCCGAAGGCCCCTGGCCGCAGATGCCGATGTACTTGCCAGCCTTGTTGCAGGCGGCAATGGCATTGGCCAGCAGCTTCTTGACCGCAGGATTACGCTCGTCGAACAGGTGGGCGATGATCCCCGAGTCACGGTCCAGGCCCAGGGTCAGTTGGGTCAGGTCGTTGGAGCCGATGGAGAAACCATCGAAGTACTCGAGGAACTCGTCAGCCAGAATGGCGTTGGACGGCAGTTCGCACATCATGATCACACGCAGGCCGTTCTCGCCGCGCTTGAGGCCGTTTTCAGCCAGCAGATCAACTACTTGGCTGGCCTCGCCCAAAGTGCGCACGAACGGCACCATGATTTCGACGTTGGTCAGGCCCATCTCGTTGCGCACGCGCTTCAGGGCGCGGCATTCGAGTTCGAAGCAGTCACGGAAGGATTCGCTGATGTAACGCGAAGCACCGCGGAAGCCCAGCATCGGGTTCTCTTCTTCCGGCTCGTAGAGCTTGCCACCGATCAGGTTGGCGTATTCGTTGGACTTGAAGTCCGACAGACGCACGATGACCTTCTTCGGTGTGAACGCCGCAGCCAGGGTGCTGATGCCTTCAACCAGCTTGTCGACGTAGAAGTCCACAGGATCGTGGTAGCCGGCAATACGCTTGTCGACGCTGTCCTTGATCTCTTGTGGCAGCCCGGCGTAGTTCAGCAGTGCCTTGGGGTGCACGCCGATCATGCGGTTGATGATGAACTCCAGGCGGGCCAGGCCCACGCCGGCGTTCGGCAGCTGGGCGAAGTCGAAGGCACGGTCCGGGTTGCCGACGTTCATCATGATCTTGAACGGCAGCTCCGGCATGGCATCCACCGAGTTCTGCTTGATGTCGAAGCCCAGTTCGCCTTCGAAGATGAAACCGGTGTCGCCTTCAGCGCAGGAAACGGTCACGCCCTGGCCATCTTTCAGCAGCTCGGTGGCGTTGCCGCAACCCACTACTGCCGGAATGCCCAGCTCGCGAGCGATGATTGCTGCGTGGCAGGTCCGGCCGCCGCGGTTGGTGACGATGGCGCTGGCGCGCTTCATCACCGGCTCCCAGTCCGGGTCGGTCATGTCGGAGACCAGCACGTCGCCGGCCTGGACCTTGTCCATCTCGGACACGTCCTTGATGATCCGCACCTTGCCGGCGCCAATGCGCTGGCCGATGGCACGGCCTTCCACCAGCACGGTGCCGGTTTCCTTGAGCAGGTAGCGCTCCATGACATTGGCCTGGGTACGGCTCTTCACGGTTTCCGGACGGGCCTGGACGATGTACAGCTTGCCGTCGTCGCCGTCCTTGGCCCATTCGATGTCCATCGGGCACTGATAGTGCTTCTCGATGATCATCGCCTGCTTGGCCAGCTCGCTGACTTCAGCATCGGTCAGGCAGAAACGCGCGCGATCGGCGGCGTCCACGTCCACGGTTTTCACCGAGCGACCAGCCTTGGCTTCGTCGCCGTAGATCATCTTGATCGCCTTGCTGCCCAGGTTGCGGCGCAGGATGGCCGGACGACCGGCTTCAAGGGTGTTCTTGTGGACGTAGAATTCGTCCGGGTTGACCGCGCCCTGGACCACGGTTTCACCCAGGCCATAGGCGCCGGTGATGAAGACCACGTCACGGAAGCCCGATTCGGTGTCGAGGGTGAACATCACGCCGGCGGTGCCGGTTTCCGAACGCACCATGCGCTGCACACCGGCAGACAGGGCCACCAGCTTGTGGTCGAACCCCTGGTGCACGCGGTAGGAAATGGCGCGGTCGTTGAAGAGCGAGGCGAACACTTCCTTGGCAGCGCGAATCACATTGTCCACGCCACGGATATTGAGGAAGGTTTCCTGCTGGCCGGCAAAGGAGGCGTCCGGCAAGTCTTCGGCGGTGGCCGAGGAACGCACGGCCACGGCGATGTCGGGATTGCCCGCCGACAGTGCGGCGAAGGCGGTACGGATCTCGGTGTTGAGGCGCTCGGGGAACTCGGCCTCCATGATCCACTGACGGATCTGCGCGCCGGTCTTGGCCAGGGCGTTGACGTCATCGACATCCAGCGCATCGAGCGCTGCATGGATCTGGTCGTTCAGACCACTCAACTCAAGAAAATCACGATAAGCCTGAGCTGTCGTGGCGAAGCCACCAGGGACCGATACGCCCGCACCTGCGAGGTTGCTGATCATCTCGCCCAGGGATGCGTTCTTGCCCCCCACATGCTCAACATCGTGTTTGCCGAGCTTATCGAGGGAAACTACGTACTCTACCAAGGTGATCTCTCCACTAACTGTGTTGGAAAAGCTCAGAAGCCGGCTGCTCCAGGGAGCGTTTGCCCGCTATATGGCCTGGACCTGGAAAATAAGTGAGAATGCGGGCCATTCCCGGCCGACAAATCGCGCCTATCATATCCAAGAATCGTCACTAGCTTAAGGCCCAAGCCGCAAATGAAACGATCTGCTTTCTTTATCTCCGACGGTACCGGCATCACAGCGGAAACCCTCGGCCAGAGCCTGTTGGCGCAGTTCGAAAATGTTACCTTCAGCAAATTCACGCGGCCGTATATCGACAGCATGGAAAAAGCGCGGGCCATGGTACAACAAATCAATATAGCCGCCGAAAAAGACGGCCATCGCCCGATTATCTTCGACACCATCGTCAATCAGGACATTCGTGAGATCCTCGCGACCTCCAATGGTTTCATGATCGACATCTTCTCGACCTTCCTCGCGCCCCTGGAACAGGAGCTGAGCGAACATTCCTCCTACTCCGTCGGCAAATCCCACTCCATTGGCCACAACTCCAACTACATGGAGCGGATCGAGGCGGTGAACTTCGCCCTGGACAACGACGACGGCGCCCGCACCCACTACTACGACAAGGCCGACCTGATCCTGGTGGGCGTGTCGCGTTGCGGCAAGACCCCGACCTGCCTGTACATGGCCATGCAATTCGGCATCCGCGCGGCCAACTACCCGCTGACCGAGGAAGACATGGAGCGCCTGCAGCTGCCCAATGCCCTGCGCGCCCACAAGCACAAGCTGTTCGGCCTGACCATCGACCCCGACCGCCTCACCGCGATCCGCAACGAGCGCAAGCCCAACAGCCGCTATTCCAGCTACGCCCAGTGCGAATTCGAAGTGCGCGAAGTGGAAAACCTGTTCCGCCGCGAAAACATCCCCCACATCAATTCCACCCATTTCTCGGTGGAAGAGATCTCGGCCAAGATCCTCGTGGAAAAAGGCGTGGAACGGCGCTTCAAGTAACCTCTGCGCGACCGAAGGCGAGGCCCGCACTGCCCCTCGCCTGCCGCCCTACCAGCGGGACAGCCCGCTCTCCTGCTTCAAGGCCGCGGCCAATGCGGCAAAGCCGTCCTGCAGCCGACGATCATCCGCGGTGGTATTGCAGACACTGGCCCGGACGAATTGCGGCACCGCCGCCTGGCCCACGGCAAAGGCTTCGGCAGTGGCCACCAAGTATCCCTGATGCTTGAGATCCACCTCGATTTCAGAGGCACGCCACGGCTCCGGAACCCTGATCCAGAAATGCGGGCAACCCTCCGGACTGCACCACTCCAGCCCCTGCAACACCTCCGTGACCAGCTCCTTGCGCCGGGCGATTTCGGCCATCTGCTGCTGACGCAGGCGCTCGGCAACTCCCGTGTCGATCCAGCCCGCTACCAGCTCCAGCGGCAAAGGCGTGGCCATCCAGCAGGTGGCGCGTACCGCTGCGGCCAAACGTCCCACCAGGGGCGACGGCGCATGCAGAAAACCGACCCGCAGCCCTGAAGCCACGGCCTTGCTCAGGCTGCTGATCAGCACCGTGCGCTCCGCTGCGAAATGGGCCAGGGGCGCCGGGCGCCGCTCCATCAGCACGGCGTGGGTTTCATCCTCCAGAATCAACAGGTTATGCCGGCGACAGAGCTCCGCCACGGCCTCGCGCCGCGCAGCGGACTGCACCGCAGCCGTGGGGTTTTGCAGGGTCGGGGTGCAATACAGCGCTGAAATGCGGTGCTGCCGGCACGCTTCGTCCAGGGCCTCCGGCAACAGCCCCTGTGCGTCCATAGGCAACCCCAGGAGCTTGATGCCCAACATTCGCGCCGTGCTGATCAGGCCCGGATAGGTCAGGTGTTCAGTGGCCAGGGTATCGCCGGGCTTGAGCAGTGCCAGCAAGGCGACATGCAAGCCGTGCTGGGCGCCGTTGACGCAAATCACCTGCTCGGGATCCGCCTGCAGGCCATCCTGGGTCAGCCAGCGCGCACCCACGGCGCGATACCGCGCCAGACCGGCCTCGGCGCTGTAACGGGCGATTTGCTGCAGCCCCAAAGGATCTTCTGCCAATGCCCGCAAGCCCTGAGCGATGAAATGGTTTTCCTGGCCGGGAATATGGGTGTTGCGGCTCATGTCGAACAGCGCCTCCGGCTCCTCGGCGACGTTGCGAAAGCCGCTGTCGCGCTGGCGCTGCAAACCGTCCTGGCGCACATAAGTACCATCGCCGACCCGTGCCACCACCTGCCCCAGGCGCTCCAGCTCGGCGTACGCGCGGCTGATGGTGCCAATGGTCACGCCCAGCTTGTCCGCCAGCAGGCGATGAGGCGGCAGCTTGCTACCGGGGGCCAGCGTACCGTCGGCAATGGCCTTTTCCAGGGTCTCGGCCAGTCGCTTGTACTTGGCGCCCACCCCTTCCTGCAATGCGGAACGCATCATTGACACTGTGTCAATACTTACTTTGACAGCCATCATTTTCACCAATAGCGTTGCTCAAGGGCTCAATTACCGCAAATGACTCGCCCAATATAGAGGTCAATTGCTCATCACGAAAGGAATGCCTGCGTGAATACCAGCACCGTCATATCCGACACCCGGGCCCTGCCCCGCCCCTGGCTTGCCACCCTGGTGACCTGCACCCTGTTCCTGATTGTCTGCCTGAGTTGGGGCACCACCTGGCTGGGCATCAAGATTGCGGTGCAAAGCGTGCCGCCACTGACCGCCGCAGGCCTGCGCTTTCTGATTGCCTTTCCGCTGTTCGCCTGTTTTGCCTGGCTGCGCCGCGAGCCGCTGATGTTTCCCAAAGGCAGCCGGGGCTTCCTGGCATTCGTCACCCTGTGCTACTTCAGCCTGCCCTACACCCTGCTCAACTACGGCGAGGTACACGTTTCCTCCGGCCTGACCGCGCTGCTGTTCAGTTGCATGCCGGTGTTCATCCTGATTTTTTCCGCCCTGCTGCTGCGGGAGAAGATTCACCTGGCGCAACTGCTCGGCATTGCCATCGGCTTTGCCAGCCTGTTCCAGATCATTCGCGGCCAGGACCTGCTCAGCGACCACAATGAACTCTCGGGAGTAATGGCAATTCTCGGCGCGGCGCTGCTGCATGCACTGTGTTACGTGGTCACCAAGAAACACGGCAGCGCCATCAGCGTCATCACCTACAACACCTTGCCGATCGGCATCGCCGGTCTACTGCTGTGCCTGGCGGGGTTGGGGATCGAGCACCCGGACTTTTCCGCCATCAGCCCGCGTTCCTGGGGCGCCCTGCTGTATCTGGGGCTGGCGGCTTCGGTGGGTGGGTTCATTGTCTATTTTTTCCTGCTGAAACGACTGAACCCGGTGATCCTGTCCTTCGTGTTCATCATTTTTCCGGTGTTCGCGGTGATCATCGGCGCCTGGTACGAAGGCCAGAGCCTGTCCCGGGACCTGCTGCTGTATTCCTCGACCTTGCTCGGCGGTTTCGCCATCACCAAACTGCCCCTGGACAAATGGCTGTCCGGAAAGCCCGCCCGACGCTAAAGAGATTCTGTAGGAGCGAGCTTGCTCGCGA
>NZ_VYKE01000085.1:0-25001 GCF_032424515.1 Pseudomonas sp. JV245A | reverse complement strand
GCAGGGCGGCGGCGAACAAGGCTTCGCGCTGCGCGGCGCTAGGCGCGGGCTCCACCAGGCGCGGCACGGAAACACGGTTGAGCAAAGCGTCGAGAGCCTCCATCGGCCACCTCCTGAAAAAAATGTCCGGCCATTCTAGCGGGATCTGCCGGCCGGGTGCCGGTTTACATGCCCTGCCCCGCAGGTAGAATGGGCGCCCTTCATCTACCAGCCCGAGCGGAACACATGGCGTTGCCGACCTTAAGGATCATTGGTTTCATCATCGGCATCTTCCTCATCACCCTGGCGATCGCCATGGTGGTGCCGATGGCGACCCTGGTGGTCTTCGAACGTACCGGCGACCTGCCGTCCTTCCTCTGGGCCAGCATGATCACCTTTATCGCCGGCCTGGCCCTGGTGATCCCCGGGCGCCCCGAGCACGTTCACCTGCGCCCCCGCGACATGTACCTGCTGACCGTCTCCAGTTGGCTGGTGGTGTGCATCTTTGCCGCCCTGCCATTCCTGCTGACCCAGCACATCAGCTACACCGACTCGTTCTTTGAAAGCATGTCCGGCATCACCGCCACCGGCGCCACGGTGCTCAGCGGCCTGGACAGCATGTCGCCTGGGATCCTGATCTGGCGTTCGATGCTGCACTGGTTGGGGGGCATCGGCTTCATCGGCATGGCGGTGGCGATCCTGCCGTTGCTGCGTATCGGTGGTATGCGCCTGTTCCAGACCGAATCCTCGGACCGCTCGGAAAAGGTCATGCCGCGCTCGCACATGGTCGCCCGGCTGATCGTCGCCACCTACGTGGGCATTACCATCTTTGGCAGCCTGGCGTTCTGGTGGGCCGGGATGAACGTGTTCGATGCCATCAACCACGCCATGTCGGCGATCTCCACCGGCGGTTTCTCCACCTCGGACGATTCCCTGGCCCACTGGAAACAACCGGCGGTGCACTGGGTGGCGGTGGTGGTGATGATCCTCGGCAGCCTGCCCTTCACCCTCTATGTGGCCACTTTGCGTGGCAACCGCCGGGCGCTGATCAAGGATCAGCAGGTCCAGGGCCTGCTCGGGCTGCTGCTGGTGACCTGGCTGGTACTCGGCACCTGGTACTGGTGGACCACCAACCTGCACTGGCTCGAGGCCCTGCGCCACGTGGCGCTGAACGTGACGTCGGTGGTCACCACCACCGGCTTCGCCCTGGGCGACTACAGCCTGTGGGGCAATTTCTCACTGATGCTGTTCTTTTACCTGGGGTTTGTCGGCGGCTGTTCCGGCTCCACTGCCGGCGGGATCAAGATCTTCCGCTTCCAGGTCGCCTACATCCTGCTCAAGGCCAACCTCAATCAACTGATTCACCCGAGGGCGGTGATCAAGCAGAAGTACAACGGCCATCGCCTGGACGAAGAAATCGTCCGCTCGATCCTGACCTTCTCGTTCTTCTTCGCCATCACCATCTGCATGATCGCCCTGGCCCTGTCGCTGCTGGGCCTGGACTGGATGACCGCCCTCACCGGTGCCGCCAGCACCGTGTCGGGCGTGGGCCCGGGCCTGGGTGAAACCATCGGCCCGGCCGGCAACTTCTCGACCCTGCCGGACGCCGCCAAGTGGATCCTGTCCCTGGGCATGCTCCTGGGCCGGCTGGAAATCATCACGGTGTTCGTGTTGTGTATTCCGGCATTCTGGCGTCATTGACCGGGGCCGGCGCGGCCTGTAACCGCGCTCGGTACTCACCGGGCGTGGCATCGAACCAGCGGCGGAATGCGCGGAAGAAGTTGCTCGGGTCGGCAAACCCAAGCAAGTAGGCAATTTCCAGCAGGGTCATGCGCGGCTGCGCCAGGTACTGCTCTGCCAGTTCCCGGCGGGTGTCATCCAGCAGCGCCTGGAAGCTGGTGCCCTCTTCCTGCAGGCGGCGCTGCAAGGTGCGCTGGGACAGGTGCAGCGTCTGCGCCACCATCTCGCGCTTGGGCTCCCCCTGGGGCAGCAGGCGACACAAGACCTGCCGCGCCTTGTGGGTCACCCGGCTTTCGGAGAAGCGCGCCAGGTATTCGCCGGCGAAACGATCGTGCAGCAGGGCCATGGCCTCGTTGGCGGTGGGCAGCGTGGCCTCCATGTCGGCACGCTCGAAGATCAGCGCATCAAAGGGCGCGGCAAACACCAGGGGCGCGTGGAACATGTCCTTGTAGGGTTGCAGGTCCCCGGGCTGCTCGCCCTGCAGCAACACCTTGCGCGGCTGCAACGCGCGCCCCGTCAGCCAGCCGCACAAGGCCAGGGCGCAGGCCAGCGAAGCCTCGGCACTTTGCCGGGTGGGCGGTAGATGGTCGCCATGCACCGTCAGGATCAGTGCATAGCCCTCGGGAAGAAGGCGGAAACTCAAGTCAGCGCTTTCGGCAATGATCCGCTGATAACGCACCAGCCGCTGAAACCCCTCCGCCAGGGTACGACTCGACATCAATGCATACCCGGCCACGTGAAAAGACGCCGGACGCACCACCTTGCCCATGTTCAGGCCGATCGCCGGGTTGCCGGAAAGCTCGACGGCGCGCTGCCAGAGCCGGGTCATGGAGTCCTGGGTGAAGCGCGCGTCGGGATCTTCCAGGGCACCGTAGTCGAGCCCCAACTGCTTGAACAAGGCCCGGCAATCCAGGCCGTCCATCTCCAGGGCCTTGACGATTCCCAGGGTCCAGCTTGCAGAAGTCGTTCGTTCGCTCATGAGGGGTTCTTACATGATGAGCCGCATGCTACGGCCAATTTCCCAAGGATACTAAAGTGGCGCCTATTGTCACTGGCCTGCGCCGCCAAGGACTCTAGACTCAAATAAGCTCCCCGCCGAACATCCGCCGACAGAACAACAGACACAGAGATCGCGGCCATGGAAAACATCCGACAGTTCAACAGCTTCGCCGAGTTCTACCCCTACTACCTGAGCGAGCACAGCGACAGCACCTGCCGACGCCTGCACTTCATCGGCACCAGCCTGGTGATCTTCATCCTCGCCCTGGCCATCGGCAAAGGCGCCTGGTGGCTGCTGCTGGTGTTGCCGATAGCCGGCTATGGCTTCGCCTGGGTCGGGCATTTCTTCTTCGAGAAAAACCGCCCGGCCACCTTCCAGCATCCGCTGTACAGCCTGCTGGGGGACTTCGTCATGTACCGCGACATGATCCTCGGCAAGGTGCCCTTCTAGACCCCAGGGCCGCCAGCGGCTCCCCACAGGGCCAGGCCTTGCAGACCCGCCCCATGACAACAAGACGATGGCCGATGAACACCCATGCGCGCTTTACCCATATGCAGGACGGCACCCAGGAGGACTGGGCGATCATCGCCGCGGATTTCAGTGCCTACGCCAAGCAGTTGCCGACACGCATCCTGGCCCACCTGCAACTGCTGGAAGGCGACTTCGGCGGCTTCCCGGTGGACCGCCTGACCCATTCGCTGCAGACCGCCAGCCGCGCCTGGCATGACGGGCGCGACGAGGAATACGTGGTCTGCGCCCTGCTCCACGACATTGGCGATACCCTGGGTTCCTATAACCATCCGGATATCGCCGCCGCCATTCTCAAGCCCTTTGTCAGCCCGGAAAACCTGTGGATGGTGGAGAAGCACGGGATCTTCCAGGGTTACTACTTCTTCCATCACCTGGGCATGGATCGCCACCTGCGCGAGCAGTTCAGTGACCACCCGCTGTACCAGTACACCGCCGAGTTCTGCGCCAAGTACGACGCCGCCGCCTTCGATCCGGCCTACGAGAGCCTGCCCCTGAGCTTCTTCGAGCCCATGCTGCAACGGCTGTTCGCCCAGCCCCGGCAGTCGCTGTACAAGGCGGCCATGGAGCAGGCCAGCCCGGCCTGAAAAACCGTGTTCGGCCCCGGGCTCAGGCCGGCTCCGCGACTTTCATCCGCTCAGCCTTGAGCTGGGCCTCACGGGCCTGGGCCTCGGCCAGGCGATAGAGTTCGATGCTGCCGTCCCAGTGCTCGATCAGGGCCGTGCAGGACTCCACCCAGTCACCGCAATTGAGGTAATCCACCTCGCCCACCTTGCGGATCTCGGCATGGTGAATATGGCCACAGACCACCCCGTGCAACTCGCGCTTGACGCATTCGTGGGCAATGGCTTCCTCGAAATCGCTGATGAAGCTCACCGCCGTCTTGACCTTGTGCTTGAGGTAGGCCGACAGCGACCAGTACCCATAGCCATAACGCGCCCGCCAGTGGTTGAGCCAGCGGTTGAGGGTCAGGGTGAATTCGTAGGCCGAGTCGCCGAGAAAGGCCAGCCAGCGGTGATAGCGGGTAATCACATCGAACTGATCGCCGTGGATCACCAGCAGATGACGCCCGTCCGCAGTGACATGCACCGCCTCGTCCACCAGTTGGATATTGCCGAGAATCAGCCTGGAGTAGCGCCGCAGGAATTCGTCGTGGTTGCCGGTGACGTAGATCACCTCGGTACCACGCTTGCTCATGGTCAGCAGGCGCCGGATCACGTTGGTATGGGCCTGGGGCCAGTACATGCCGCCGCGCAGCTTCCAACCATCGATGATGTCGCCCACCAGATAGATGCGATCGGCGTGATAGGCCTTGAGAAAGCGTGCCAGGTGTTCGGCCTGGCAATCCCGGGTGCCCAGGTGCACATCTGAAATCCACAGGGTCCGCACCCGTTGCTTGCGGCTGGGCTTGGCGAGTTCGGCATGGGTCATGGACGCTCTCCTGGATTTTTTGCGAGCTTGCGCCCCAGCGATTAATAGCCCATGACACAAATGCGGCAGTGCGATGACAGCGCGAAACGCCCGACCGCCGGTGTAGACTGGCCGCCTGCCAAGGAGACCGTGATGGGATCTATCCTCACCCTGCGCCACTACACCCATGACCTGATCGCCCACAGCCATGAACATGCGCAACTGGTGTTCGGCCTGCGTGGCCAGCTCGATTTCGAAGTCGAAGGCCAGGGCAGCCAGGTGCAGCAGCAGAGCTTCGTGGTGGTGCCGGCCGGCGCCCGGCATGTCTGCGGCAGCCCCAGCGGCAGCCATTGCCTGGTGCTGGACATACCCGGCGAACACTGGGTGCAGCAATCGTTGGGGGAACATGCCGAGGCCAGTCGGCGTTTGCTCGATGCGCCCCGACACCAGGTCCTGGGGCCGAGCCAGAGCCGCCTGGTCAACTGGCTGGCGGACAGCCCGGTGGACGACCCCTTGATTGCCCAGCAAGGCGCGGTCTTGCTGCTGGCCAGCCTCAATCATCGCGCCGACAGCCAGCCCCGCGAGCGCCGCCTGCCCTATGCCGCCCTGAATGCCCATATCGATCATCACGCCGCCCACCCCTTGCAGGTGGCCGACCTGGCCCGTATCGCCGGGCTGTCCGCTGCCCGCCTGCATGCACGGTTCATCGCCGAGTGCGGGGCCAGCCCCATGGAATACGTGCGACGCCGGCGCTTGCACATGGCCCTGGAACTGTTGCGCGGATCGACCTTGCCCATGGGCGAAATCGCCAGCCGCGTGGGTTACAGCTCCCAGAGTGCCTTTGCCGCGGCGATACTGCGGCAGTACGGCCACTCGCCGCGCCAACTGCGCCAAGGGGCAGACGCTAGTCCCTCGACAAAAAACGCCAGGATCGCGACAGACCAACAGGCCGCCCCGCCCGTAGACTGAGCCCATTGCCGCCTAAGGCCATTACTGCCCGTCTTGTGGTTAAGGATAAAAATGACTCCGCGTACCGCCCTTGGCGCCTTGCATATCGGTGCCCTGATGTTCGGCCTGACCGGTGTATTCGGTAAGCTCGCCGCCGCTTCGCCCGCGGTCATCGTCTTCGGCCGTGCAGCCTTTGCCGTGCTCGCCCTGGGCGTCTTCGCCCGCCTGGCGAGCAACACCCCCTGGCAGAAACTGGCCGCCACCGATTGGCGGCGCCTGCTGCTCAGCGGCCTGCTGCTGGCCGGGCACTGGGTGAGTTTCTTCGTGGCGGTGAAGGTCGCGGGGGTGGCTATCGCAACCCTGGGCTTTGCCAGTTTCCCGGCGTTCACCGTGATTCTCGAAGGCCTGATCTTCCGCGAGCGGATCCGCTTCAACGAAATGCTGTTGGTGCTGCTGGTCAGCATCGGCCTGGTGCTGGTGACCCCGGACTTCGACCTGGCCAGCCAGGCCACCACCGGCCTGCTCTGGGCCGTGGGCTCGGGCCTGCTGTTTGCGCTGCTGTCACTGAACAACCGTGCCAGCTCCGGGCGGATCCCCGCGGTGCAGGCGGCGCTCTGTCAAAACGTGGTGGTCGCCCTGTGCCTGTTGCCGGTGGCGGCTCCCGAGCTTGGCCAGGTGCGGGCCATGGACTGGCTGTGGATCAGCCTGCTGGGAATTTTCTGCACCGGTCTGGCCCACAGCCTGTTTGTCGCCAGCCTGGCAGTGATCAAGGCGCGTACCGCAGCGGTGGTGTTTGCCCTGGAACCGGTCTACGGAATTACCGTGGCCTGGTTGCTGTTCGGCGAAAACCCGACCCTGCGCATGTTGTTCGGTGGGGCCTTGATCATCGTTGCCATCGTGGTTTCAAGCCGCCTGTCAGCGGGTTCGGGCAGCAAGGCAGCCACGGCTGAAGCCGGCTCTCACTGAGTACGGTCGTTGTGGCCCAGGTCGCGCTCGGGGTCGATCTGGTCGCGAACCCGCTGCTTCAGCACCTTGGCCTCGGGAAAGCCACCATCGGCCTTGCGTTCCCAGATCTGCACGCCATCGCAGGTGATGCTAAAGGCCCCGCCGGTTGCCGGCTCCAGGGACACCTTGCCCAGGTCGTCGCTGAAGGTGCTCAACAGCTCCTGGGCCAGCCACGCCGCCCGCAGTAGCCACTGGCATTGGGTGCAATAGGTGATGATCACTTCGGGTTTACGTTCAGTCATGGTACGGCCGACTCCTGGATTCAAGGGCGTCGTTATAATAGCCGGCTTTATCGCCCGCCCCGAGAACCGTAATGCGCCGCCTGCTGTCCTGCCTGTTCCTCTGCCTGCTGCCCTTGCTTGCTCAATCTGCCGAAGCGCCACGACCGAAAATCGGCCTGGTGCTGTCTGGGGGCGCCGCCCGCGGTCTGGCCCACATCGGGGTGCTCAAGGCCCTGGAGGAACAGGGCATCCGCATCGACGCCATCGCCGGCACCAGCATGGGCGCGGTGATCGGTGGGCTGTATGCCTCGGGCTACAAGATCGACGAGCTGGAAAAGCTCGCGCTGAACATCGACTGGCGACAGGCCTTGTCCGATGCCCCGCCCCGGGAAGACGTGCCGTTCCGGCGCAAGCAGGACGACCGGGATTTTCTGGTCAAGCAGAAGCTCAGCTTCCGCGACGATGGCAGCCTGGGCCTGCCGCTGGGGGTGATTCAGGGACAGAACCTGGCACTGCTGCTGGAAAGCAAGCTGGCCCACGCCAGCGATACCCGTGACTTCGACAAGCTGCCGATCCCCTTCCGGGCCGTGGCCACCGATATCGCCAGCGGCGAGAAAGTGGTGTTTCGCAAGGGCCACCTGCCCCAGGTGATCCGCGCCAGCATGTCGATCCCGGCGGTCTTCGCACCGGTGGAACTGGATGGCCGTCTGCTGGTGGACGGCGGCATGACCGATAACATTCCCCTGGACGTGGCGCGGGACATGGGAGTCGACATCGCCATCGTGGTGGACATCGGCACACCGCTGCGTTCGCGCAAGCAACTCAATACCGTGGTCGACGTGCTCAACCAGTCCATCACCCTGATGACCCGGCGCAACTCGGAGGTGCAACTGGCGGCACTGCACAAGGATGACGTGCTGATCCAGCCAGCGCTGTCGAGCTTTGGCGTTACCGACTTTGGCCGGGCCCAGGAAATGATCGACGCCGGCTACCGCGCCACCCGTATCCTCGACGCGCGCCTGGCCCGTCTGCGTCCGGCCCATGCGCTGGATGCCGAACTGACCGCTGCGCGCCAGCCCAGCCAGCGCACTCCGATCATCAGCGCGATCAAGGTGGAAAACGACTCCAAGGTCAGCGACGAAGTGATCCGCTACTACATCCGCCAGCGCATCGGCGAGCCGCTGGACCTGGGCCGCCTGGAAACCGACATGGGCACCCTGTACGGCCTGGATTTCTTCGAACAGGTGCAGTATCGCGTAGCCCACAAGGGGCAGGACAACACCCTGGTGATCAGCGCCCGGGGCAAGCGCAGTGGTACCGACTACCTGCGCCTGGGGCTGAACCTGTCCGATGACATGCGTGGCGACAGCGCGTTCAATATCGGCGCCAGCTACCGCATGAACGGCATCAACAGCCTGGGTGCAGAATGGCTGACCCGGGTGCAGATCGGTGATCAGCAGGAACTCTACAGCGAGTTCTACCAGCCACTGGATGCCGGTTCACGCTACTTCATTGCGCCCTTCATCGCCGCCGAAGCGCAGAACGTCGAGGCGGTGCTGGACAACGACCCGATCGCCGAATATCGCGTGGAACGCTACGGTTTCGGGCTCAACCTAGGGCGCCAGATCGGCAACAGCGGCGAAGTGCGTTTCGGCGTCGGCGAGGCCTGGGGCAAGGCCGATGTGCGCATCGGCGACCATAACCTGCCCAGCGAAAACTTCAACGAAGGCTACTACCAGTTGCAGTACTCCTTCGACTCGCTGGACAACGTCTACTTTCCTCACTCCGGCGAAGACATCAAGCTGAGCCTGCGCCAGTTCGAACCGAGCCTGGGTTCGGACAATCGCTACCGGCAGTGGGAGTTCAAGCTGGACAAGGCGCTGAGCAGCGGCCCCAATACCTTTGTCCTGGGCGGTCGCTATGGCCGGACCCTGGACAACGCCGACGTGGTGACGTCAAGCTTCCTGCTCGGTGGAGCTCGACAACTGTCCGGTTTCCGTCAGGACGCCCTCTCCGGGCAGAACATCAGCCTGGCTCGCGCCGTGTACTTCCGTCGCCTGACACCACGCTCCTACCTGCCCCTGGACTTTCCACTGTACCTGGGAGGCTCGCTGGAGCGGGGCCGGGTGTGGAACAACGACAATGCCTTCGACAGCGGCTACATCAACGCGGCGAGCATCTTTCTCGGCTTCGACACGCCGCTGGGGCCGCTGAACTTCAGCTACGGCTTCAACGACGACAACCAGAAAGCCCTGTCACTGAATCTGGGCCAGACCTTTTGACAGGCACGCAAAAAACGCCCCTGGGCGCAGCAGGCTTGAATTCAGAATGGCAGAGGAACAAGACAAACCGGGGTCAGGCAACCCCGGTTGAAGGCGTCAGGATTTTTCCAGATTGGCCAGGATGCGTTCATGAACGCGAATGCAGACCCGCAGGTCTTCTTCGTCAACGCCAACGAACAGCTCATGACGCAGGGCGGTGGCGATGGTTTCGATCTGTTCGATCAAGGGCCGGGCGGACGGACAGAGAACGATTTTCTTCGCCCGGCGATCTTCCACCACCGACTGGCGCTGAACCAGGCCCTGGGTTTCCAGGCTGTCCAGCAGCCGGGCCAGGGTCGGCCCTTCTACGCCGACGCTTTGCGCCAGCTCGCGCTGAGTGGGCGCCTCTTCGAAGCGAGCCAAATGCAACAGCACCAGCCAGCGGGCCTGGGACAGGCCGAGCCCCGCCAGGCGGCGGTCCAGTTCGGCACGCCAGCCGCGAGACATATGCGCCAGCTGCATACCAAAACGGTGTTCATCGGTTAACGGCATAAAACACTCATGATCAGACTGAAAATAAAGAAAAACTAATTATTAGTCAGCTAAGCATGCCCCTTGCCCGGAGGCAAGGCCTGTAAGGGACTGAATCGTTACAACATTGACGCACCCCTTCACATTTCAAACTCCGACTCCAAGGCCGCACGTACGCAATACAGCACCCCTTCCGGCACCCTTCCGGCAAACACCGGGATAACCTCGGCCACGGGCGGCAACTCGCCCTCGCCGTCGAGGAACGCATCCTGGATCTCTCCCAGCAGGTCTTCCGGTAAGTCCAGGGCCTGCTCCAGCGACAGCTGCTGCTTGCCGATGGCTTCGGCGAGCAGGGTGTAGACGTTCTTTTCCGTGCACTGCAACTGGCCGGCGATCTGCACCGGGGTCATCCCCGCGCGAGCCAGGGTGATCAGTTCATGGCGCAGGTCGGCAACCACTTTCGGCGCCTCGACACCGCCGCCGAGGACTTCGAGGAAGGCTGCGCCATAACGCTCCAGCTTGCGCGCACCCACGCCGCTGACCTCGGCCATTTCGGCCATGGAGCCGGGCTGGCTGCGGAGCATTTCGAGCAAGGTGGAATCAGGGAAAATGACATAAGGCGGCACCCCATGTTCTTCCGCCAGCTTGCGTCGCAGGGCCCGCAGCGCCTCCCACTGCTCGCGCTCCTCGCCCCGTACCAGCTGGCTGGCCTGGCTGGTGCTGCTCTTGGGGGTGGTTTGCGGCTTGAGATCACGACGCAACTCCAGGGTCACTTCGCCCTTGAGCAGCGGGCGGCAGCTGTCGCTCAGGCGCAGGCCGCCATAACCTTCCAGATCGATGTCGGCCAGGCCGCGGGCCACCAGCTGGCGGAACAGCGAGCGCCATTCGCCTTCGCTGCGGGCCTTGCCGACACCAAATACCGACAGGTGCTGATGGCCGAAACTGCGGACCTTTTCCGTGTCCTTGCCCAGCAGCACATCCACCAGGTGACCGACGCCGTAGCGCTGGCCAGTGCGATAGATCGCCGACAGGGCCTGGCGTGCCGGCTCGGTGGCGTCCCAGGTCTGTACCCCATCGACGCAGTTGTCGCAGTGACCGCAGGGTTGCGGCATGTCTTCATCGAAATAGGCCAGCAGGGTCTGGCGCCGGCAACGGGTTTCCTCGCACAGGGCCAGCATCGCATCGAGCTTGTGCTGCTCAAGACGCTTGTGGCGCTCGTCGCCCTCGGAGTTCTGCAGCATCTGCTTGAGCATCAGCACGTCCTGCAGCCCGTAAGCCATCCAGGCGTCTGCCGGCAGGCCGTCACGGCCGGCGCGACCGGTCTCCTGGTAGTAGGCTTCCAGCGACTTGGGCAAGTCCATGTGGGCCACGAAGCGCACGTTGGGCTTGTCGATGCCCATGCCGAAGGCAATGGTGGCCACCATGATCAGGCCTTCTTCATTGAGGAAGCGCTTCTGGTGATAGGCCCGCAGCTCATTGGGCAACCCGGCATGGTAGGGCAGCGCGGTGAAACCCTGCTCGCAGAGAAATGCAGCCACTTCGTCGACCTTTTTGCGCGACAGGCAATAGACGATCCCGGCATCGCTGCGCCGCTCGTTGAGGAAGGCCTGCAACTGCTTGCGTGGCTGCTCCTTGGGCACGATGCGATAGAAGATGTTCGGCCGGTCGAAGCTGGAGAGAAAACGCTCGGCGTCCTGCAGGTGCAGGCGATTGACGATCTCTTCCCGGGTGCGCTTGTCAGCCGTGGCAGTCAGGGCAATGCGCGGCACCTGGGGGAACATTTCCGCCAGTTGCCCCAATTGCAGGTATTCGGGGCGGAAGTCGTGGCCCCACTGGGACACACAGTGGGCTTCATCAATCGCGAACAAGGCGATTTCCAAGCTCTGCAGAAACGCCAGCATGCGCGGCTGGACCAGGCGCTCGGGGGCCAGGTAGAGCATCTTCACTTCGCCGCGCCGGATGCGCGCGGCCAGGTCACGCTGCTGCTCGGCGCTGAGGGTGGAGTTCAAGGCTGCCGCCGCGACACCGAGTTCCTCCAGGGTCGCAACCTGGTCGTCCATCAGCGCGATCAGCGGCGAAACCACTACCGCCAGCCCTTCGCGAAGTAGCGCCGGGACCTGGAAACACAGCGACTTGCCACCACCGGTGGGCATCAGTACCAAGGCATCGCCGCCGCTGGCCACGCGCTCAATGATCGCACCTTGGCGACCACGGAAACTGTCGTAGCCGAAGATGTCCTTGAGGACGCGTTGAGCCTGTTCGAGCATGAAAAACTCCAAAAATCGCTGAAATCCCTGGGGGCAGACTGGACGAAAAGCCGGCACGCTTCACCGACATTTGCGTTAGCGGACTTGTCCGGAGCGGACGGCCAGCCTGCAGGGCATCACAAAACGCGCGAGTATACCCGACCCCTTCCCGGCAGAGGGCACCGACAATGGACGCTGGTAACCTTTAGAACCGCTCAAATCGGCACCGCGGCTGGCTTGAGCGCGCAAGAAAGCCTAGAATTCAGCATCGTTTATTCCCCAAGGTAGCCGTCAATGTCCTTCGCTGAGCAACTAACCCGCCTGCAAGTCTTCCTCGATGCAGATGATCTGCACGACGAGGCGCTGGACTACGTGGCCGCTCACGGCTACCTGACCGCGCTGTCCATCTGCTCGGAAAGCGTTCCGGACCGTGAATGGATCGACGCCCTGTTCGCCGAAGAGCCGCACTACCGTGACGACGCCGAACGCGAAGCCATCGAGTCGACCCTGCTGGCCCTCAAGGCGCATATCGCCCGCCAACTGGCTTCCGACGAAGAATTCGAGCTGCCCTGCGAACTCGACCTGGGCGAGGACCCGGACGACTCCGACCTGCGCGGCTGGTGCATCGGCTTCATGGAAGGCGTGTTCCTGCGTGAAGCGGCCTGGTTCGAAACCGCCGAGGAAGAAGTCAGCGAGATGCTGCTGCCGATCATGGTGGGTTCCGGCCTGTTCGACGAACAGCCGGAGTTCTCCGACATCGCCAGCGATGCCAACCTGATGGACGACATGATCGTGCAGATCCCGGAAGCGCTGACCGCGCTGTACCTGCTGTGCAACGCCCCCGACGAAAAACCTGCACTGCTCAAGCCCCGCCACCACTGAGTCGTTGCCTATGGCCAAGCCCATAGGCCAACGCCCCCTGCTATGGCGTTACGTTCTGCTGGCCATCGGCTGGTCGAGCGTAGCGCTGGGGGTAGTGGGTATCTTCCTTCCTGTATTGCCTACCACGCCTTTCCTGCTGCTGGCAGCCGCCTGCTTTGCCCGTAGCTCGCCACGCTTCTACCAATGGCTGGTGCAACACCCGCGCCTGGGTCCGTGGATCCGCGACTATCTCGACGGCAACGGCATTCCGCTCAAGGGCAAGGTCTACGCCATCGGCCTGATGTGGTTGAGCATCGGCTTCTCCTGCTACCTGGTGCCATCGCCCTGGGCCCGGGGCTTCATGCTGACCAGCGCAGTACTGGTGAGTCTCTATATCCTGCGGCAGAAGACCCTGCGGCGCTCCTGAAGGTTTGTGGGGTGGCCGGCAAGGGCGGGGCCACCGCGCACCATCGCCGCCTGCGGCAGCGGCGCCAGATTCGGGAGCGGTCAGGATTTGGCGTGGTTGCGCTGGTAGGTGTCTTCGCCCATCGCGGCAATCTGCCCTTCGATCAGGGCCTCGAAAGGCCGCAACAGCGGCTCGAACGAAGCAGGAGCTTCAAGTACCTGCAATGCCTGAACGATCGCTTCCACAGTGGACAAGGCTCCCGGCCCCGGGGCCTTGCGCAGGCGATAGCGAGACTCCACCCCAGGCGCCAGGGTCACCCTTGGCAGCGCCGCCAGCAACGGATTGAGGTGCAGCAACTTGCGCGCCTTGCGCCAGGTGCCGTCGGGCACCACCAGCAGCAGCGGTGCATCCGTCTCGGCATAGGCCTGCAATGGCCGGGCATCATCCGCCGGGAACAGCAGGCATGCTCGATATCCGGGCTGGTCGAGCAACGCCGGCAGCTCCTCGAACACCTCCCCCACCACCAGTTCGGCGTTGTTCAGCCCCAGCGCCGCCAGACGTGCGGTGTTCAAGGCATGATTGACCTCACTGGGATGCTGTAACAACAGCACTCGGGTACGGCTGGGTAGCTGCGGAATCAGCGGGCACAGACAATGGCCCGCAGGGCGCAGGCAACGCTCGCAGCGTGCTCGAGACATGGGACCTCCTTATGACTGGTTGAGCTGCGCCTTGAGCAGGTCGCGAAAGGTCTGGATCAGCGGCTCTCGACCGCGTCCGCGACGCATGATCATGGAGAACGGCGCCTGGTAGCCAAAGGTTGCCGGCAGCAGCACCCGCAAGTCGCCCTTGTCCGCCCAGGCCTGGGCGTAATGTTCCGGCAGGTAGCCGATGTAGGCACCGGACAGCACCAGGATCAACTGCGCCTCCATGCTCTCCACCGTCGCCGCACTGTGCTTGAAGCCGTGCCGGGCCAGTTCGGCCTGGCTCCAGTAGCCGCGGCCGACCATGCGTTGCTGGGTGATCACCTGCTCGGGAATGCGCCGCTCGCTGTACAGCGGGTGGCGGTTGCTGCAATACAGCCAATGCTGCTCGCGGTACAGCGGCATGTACACCAGGCCGCTCATGCGCGTGGAAAAGGCACCGATGGCCAGGTCCAGGCGATTGTCCTGCACCCCCAGCTGCAACTCGTGGGGGCTCATCACCGACAGGTGCAGGTGCACCGCCGGATGCTCCTGGCTGTAGGCGCCGATGGCCTCGGCGAACGGCAGGGCCTTATCGCTCACCGTGGAGTCGATCACCCCCAGGTTCAGGGTCCCGCGAAGCTCGCCCTTGAGGGCTGCGGCGTACTGTTCGAAACCTTCCAGCTCGCCCAGCAGGCGTAGGGTTTCCTGGTGGAACAGCTCGCCCTTGCTGGTCAGGCTGAAACCGCCCCGGCCACGGTGGCAGAGCACCAGGCCCAGGGACGCCTCCAGCTGGCTCATGTAGGTGCTGATGGCCGAGGTGGAAAGATTGAGTTCATGCTGGGCGTTGGCGAACCCCTGATGCCGCACCACGCTGACGAAGATGCGCAATAGTTTCAGATCAGGTAAAGCGTTGGCCATGACAGGCTCCGATAACAGGCAAAACGACAACGTCCCTGCGGCGAGGGGCGGGTTCTCGCCGAGTGGCAAAGCAACCCCGATGGCCTCCATGCCCGCTTTCAATCCAACCCTGCAACCCGGATAACGGTGGCTGCACCACCGGACGGGAGCAAGCTCCCTCGCCACCAAGGGCCTGGGGAGCAGCGCGGGAGTCTAGCGCGCCATCGGCCATTAGTTTAGAAAAATCTGAACTAAGTATTTGTTCGTAGCGATTCTTTCCCCGCACTACATTTCGCAGAATCGGCCCCACTCGGTTGCTCGGGCAGGATTCGCTGCGCCGTCGACCCCATAAATATAAAACAACGATGAGGCCTATCCCGTGGACAAGATTCTCCACCAACCACTGGGCGGCAACGAAATGCCGCGCTTCGGCGGCATCGCCACCATGATGCGTCTTCCCCATCTGCAATCCGCTGCCGGCCTGGACGCTGCGTTCGTCGGCGTGCCCCTGGACATCGGCACCTCGCTGCGTGCCGGCACCCGTTTCGGCCCGCGGGAAATCCGTGCCGAATCAGTCATGATCCGCCCTTACAACATGGCCACCGGTGCTGCCCCGTTCGACTCGCTGTCGGTGGCCGACATCGGCGACGTAGCGATCAACACCTTCAACCTGCTGGACGCGGTGCGCATCATCGAAGAAGCCTATGACGGCATCCTCGAACACAACGTGATTCCCCTGACCCTGGGCGGCGACCACACCATCACCCTGCCGATCCTGCGGGCCATCCACAAGGTACACGGCAAGGTCGGGCTGGTGCACATCGATGCCCACGCCGATGTCAACGACCACATGTTCGGTGAGAAGATCGCCCACGGCACCACCTTCCGCCGCGCCGTGGAAGAAGGCCTGCTGGACTGCGACCGCGTGGTGCAGATCGGCCTGCGCGCCCAGGGCTACACCGCCGAAGACTTCAACTGGAGCCGCAAGCAGGGCTTTCGCGTGGTCCAGGCCGAAGAATGCTGGCACAAATCCCTGGAGCCCTTGATGGCCGAAGTCCGCGAGAAAGTCGGCAACGGCCCGGTGTACCTGAGCTTCGACATCGACGGCATCGACCCGGCCTGGGCCCCAGGCACCGGCACCCCGGAAATCGGTGGCCTGACCACCATCCAGGCCATCGAGATTGTCCGTGGCTGCCAGGGCCTGGACCTGGTGGGCTGCGACCTGGTGGAGGTTTCGCCGCCTTATGACACCACCGGCAATACCTCGCTGCTGGGCGCCAACCTGCTGTACGAAATGCTCTGCGTGCTGCCTGGCGTCGCCCATCGCTGAGACTCAGCACATGCTGCGCGCCGCCAGACCGTTTGCGGCGCAAAGCGGTACTACCCGCTTCATCTTTACCCCGTCCTCGACTGCTGTTGCGCAATGCCTGCCAGGCATTAGCCGGCCGATGACGGGCCAAGGATGGTTCCGAGGTGCGGTGACGCATCCCGGACAACGCCGTCGTCCGCCCACAAGGGGACGGCGCCGGATTGACTCATGACGTAGCCACGAAGCTGCGCATGCAAGGGGAGCAAGACTTCAGCCAGGAACGCGAAACCATTGGGTCTCGCACAAAACAACAAGGCCTCTGGCTGGCCTGTCACAACCATTTGTCCGCTGTGCCGGAAGGGCTGCCACCCCCTTAGCCAATGTGATCGGAGCAGATCATGAATAACAACAAAGAAAAAAACCCTAGCAACATCGCAACCAACAGGATCGGACAGATCCTCGAGCACCAGCGCGACACCAGGCCTTGCGACCTGTTTCGCCTGCCCCCCGGCCTGGCCAGCACCGCCATCGCCACTCTCGAAACTGCGCACTCCAGCATGGCCAGCCGCTGTACCAGCGGGCTGCTGGCAAGTCGCGCGCTACTGCCCGGATAACCTCCTGGAGCGGCCGGCCTCGCGATAGAGCCCCTGGGTCTTGCACAAGACTTGACCCCGCCTTCGCTGAGCAGCCAGCACCTGCATGAACCGTTTGTTTCACATAAAAAAGATAATCGGAGACACGCCACCATGGCTTTAGATCTATTTGTCGTACTCATCTATGCCGCCGGCATGCTCGTACTCGGCTACTACGGCATGCGCAAGGCCAAGACCCACGAGGACTACCTGGTGGCCGGCCGCAACCTGGGCCCGACCCTGTACATGGGCACCATGGCCGCCACGGTCCTGGGCGGTGCCTCCACCGTCGGCACCGTGCGCCTGGGCTATGTCCACGGCATTTCCGGTTTCTGGCTGTGCGCCGCCCTGGGGGCGGGGATCATTGCCCTGAACCTGCTGCTGGCCAAGCCGCTGCTCAAGCTGCGCATCTTCACCGTCACCCAGGTGCTGGAGAAGCGCTACAACCCCATGGCCCGCCAGGCCAGCGCAGTGATCATGCTGGCCTACGCGCTGATGATCGGGGTGACTTCGATCCTCGCCATCGGCACCGTTCTGCAAGTGCTGTTCGGCCTGCCGTTCTGGGTTTCGGTTTTGCTGGGCGGCGGCGTGGTGGTGGTGTACTCGGCGATCGGCGGCATGTGGTCGCTGACCCTGACCGACATCGTCCAGTTCGTGATCAAGACCGTGGGCCTGATGTTCATCCTGTTGCCGATCTGCCTGTACCGCGTAGGCGGCTGGGATGAGTTGGTGGCCAAGCTGCCAGCGTCCAGTTTCAGCTTCACCGCCATCGGCTGGGACACCATCATCACCTACTTCATGATCTACTTCTTCGGCATCCTGATCGGCCAGGACATCTGGCAACGGGTGTTCACCGCCAAGACCGAGAAAGTCGCGCAATACGCCGGCACCCTGGCGGGCTTCTACTGCATCCTCTACGGCCTGGCCTGCGCCCTGATCGGCATGGCCGCCCATGTTCTGCTGCCGGACCTGGACAACGTCAACAACGCCTTTGCCGCCATCGTCAAAGCCTCGCTGCCGGACGGCATCCGTGGCCTGGTGATCGCTGCGGCGCTGGCCGCCATGATGTCCACTGCCAGCGCCGGCCTGCTGGCCGCCTCCACCACCCTGACCGAAGACCTGCTGCCAAGGCTGCGCGGCGGCAAGCAATCGAGCCTGGGGATCAACCGCCTGTTCACCTTCCTCACCGGCATCGTGGTGCTGGGCATTGCCCTGGTGGTCAACGACGTGATCAGCGCCCTGACCCTGGCCTACAACCTGTTGGTGGGCGGCATGCTGATCCCGCTGATCGGCGCCATTTTCTGGAAACGCGCCACCACTGCAGGCGCTATCGCCAGCATGGGCCTGGGCTTCGTCACGGCTCTGGCCTTCATGTTCAAGGACGGCCTGGATGCCAACACACCGATCTACTACAGCCTGGCCGTGGGCCTGGTGAGTTTCGTGGTGGTGAGCCTGGCCTCCCGGCGCCCTGCGCCCCTGGCCAACGCAATCTGACGTGAAGCCGGAGGTCTGAAGCTTTTCTTCGACGGGTGCGGCGTCGGTGGCCGCACCCGTTTTTTTTCGCCTGGCAAAAGCCTCACGGCACCGACGGGCAAAGCCCGCAGCCATTTTCGTCAGGGCCATGAATGGACGAATGGTTACCCCGCCGGAAAAAAACCTGTGCTGTACTCAGATCCAGCGACGACTGTTCCCGCAGGAAAACAGTACAAGGATCGCTGGCCGCCTCAGTGCACGCTATCGCTTCACCCTTGGATGGGGTCATAAAACAATAAGAGCCTCTCCCTGCCCCGAGGTGTTTATGGACCGTTTCTCCATCCAGCAAAGCATCCGTCATGCCATCGATGCACAAATGGCCCAGAAGTGGCCAACCCCGCCCTGCCAGGCCCGCGAACACGACACCTACTCCCTGGACCTCAAGGCCCTGCTGCACAGCCTGGAGCGAGAGTTCAACATTCGCCTGGATCCCGACCGCGATCTGTATCGAATCAGCAGCATCAGCGAGCTGAGCCTGTTCATCCTGGAAAAGACCCGCGCCGACGCTGCCCGTCCCGCCTGACCTGCTGTCGTATCGGGAGCAACGCAGATGAATCGGGCCCAAGCGCGCGCGGCAGTGCACCTGCTCATTCGCCACTGGCTGGATGAGCCTGTGGATTTCGATGACCAGAGCGGTCTCTCTGAACTGGGGCTGGACAGGGATGATATCGAGGCGCTGCTGTGGCGCCTGGAGGACAGGTTCGACCTGGGTGTCTTGCCCCGTGAAGAGCAGCGAGCGCTCGGGCAACTGGAAAGGGTGGATGACCTGGTGCAATGGTTATTGGAAAAGGCCCGGCAAAACCAGGATTGACCCGATTGCCCCAGGCCTGTGGCCCAGCGACTGCCGGCTAGAAAACATCCGCGAGAGCCGGAGCCTGCACTCCGCTCTCGCCTCTGCTTCAGCGACGACGTTGTTGACGGCGCCGCAGCTCTTCGTCGGTAGGAATCGGCACCGGTTGCAGCGGTGGCTCGATCAGGCCCAGTGCGACGCCAAGGTCGTGCAGCCAGCTTTGCAGTTTGTCTTTCATAGTGCCCCCTCAGGGTCGTGCCGAGCGGCGATACTGCGCCGCCTCAAGCAGATAATAGCCCTATCTTTTCCAGCGCGCTGCTGCGCAATGGCAATGAACTGTTACTGGATTAAAGCCAATGGCCATCGGGTGCTCAAGCATGGGCCCGCGCCTGCTGCGCAAGCTGCACGCCAGCGCCCTGTTGCAGCTCGATCCAGGCATTGAGGTTGGCCCCGACCATGCCCTTGCGCCACATCAGCCAGGTAGTGGCACGGGCAAAAGGCTCGGCCAGGGCATGCACCGCCACGCTTTCGCGCCCCGGCAGGCTGTCGAGCATCGACTGAGCCATCAGCGCCACCCCGGAACCGGCGATCACACAGGCCAGCATGCCCTGATAGGACTCGATCTCCATGGCCCGCCCCATCGCGGCGTGGTAGTGGGCAAACCAGGATTCCAGACGCATGCGATAGGAGCAGCCCTGGCGAAAGGTGAACACCGCACGGCCCTCCACGTCCCGGGCCGTACGCACCGGCGGATGGTCGGCTTCGCTGATCAGTACCAGGGTCTCGTCGCACAGGGGCACGCCATCCAGGCCTGCCAGCTCCAGCGGCCCGTCCACCAGGGCTGCATCCAGGCGCCCGGTGAGCAAGCCTTCGAGCAACTCGCCGCTGGGCCCGGACTGCACCTGCAGGTTCACCGCCGGATAAGCCCGGTGATAACGCGCCAGCAACGCAGGCAAGTGAATCGCCGCGGTGCTGTACATGGTGCCCAGGACAAACTCCCCGGCCGGCTGACCGCCCTGCACCGCGGCATGGGCCTCGTCGTGCAAGGCGAACAGGCGCGCGGCGTAATCCAGCAGCACCTTGCCCGCCGGCGACAACTGCAGGCGCTGACGCTCGCGCAGGAACAGTTCGACCCCCAGTTGCTCCTCCAGTTGCTTGAGCCGGGTCGAGAGGTTCGACGGCACTCGGTGCAGGCGCTCGGCGGCGCGAGTGATGGAGCCTTCCTCGGCCACGGCCTGGAAGATGCGCAATTGGCTGAACTCCATGACTTTCTCCAAAACTGAACAAGTTACTCAATATTATTCATTTTTAAAGAAAGTCAATCAGTCCTAGCCTGACGGTCATTGTCCCCATCGATGGAAAGCCGACCATGTCTCCCCTGCTCCGCCTGCTCGCCAGCTTCATTGCCCTGATGATGGCCATGGGCATTGGCCGCTTCGCCCTGACCCCGCAACTGCCGCACCTGATCAGCGAAGGCCAGGTCGACCTGACCGCCGCCGGGCTGATTGCCGCCGCCAATTACCTGGGCTATTTCCTCGGAGCCCTGGACGCCATGTTCGCCCGGCGTCCGGCCCAGGTGCGCCTGCGCCTGCTGGGCGGCTTGTGGCTGTGCGTGCTGCTGACCCTGGCCTCGTTCTGGGCCCAGGGCTTCTGGCCGCACCTGCTGCTGCGCTTCGGCACCGGGGTGGCCAGCGCCTGGGTGCTGGTGATGATCACGGCGCTGAGCCAACCCCTGGCCCAGGCGGCGGGCTGGCCACGCCTCGGGGCCCTGGTGTTCGCCGGCCCGGGGCTGGGCATCATGCTCACCGGGCTACTGGCCCTGGGCTCCAATCTTCTGGGGCAAAGCTCGGCCAACCTGTGGCTGCTGTATGCCGCGGTCGCCTTGTTGATGCTGCTGGTGATCCTGCCGATCCTGCCCCCGGCCTCGGCGCGCCCCAGTGGCGAAACGCAGAGCGCCTGCGCCACTGAGCACAGCGTGGCGCGCCTGGGGCTGGTCTACGCCCTGTATGGCGTGGGCTACATCATCCCCGCGACCTTCCTTTCGCAGATGGCCAATGCGCGCTTCCAGGGCCAGTGGCAGGCCGACCTGTTCTGGCCCGGTTTCGGCCTGGCCGCGGCCGTAGGCGTGGCCCTGGCCAGCCTGCGTCGGCACACCCCGCACAGCACCCGGCAATGGCTGATGGCGACCTTGTGGCTGCAGGCCGCCGGGGTCTTTGCCTGCCTGCTGGGCAGTGGCCTGGGGCTGGTATTGGGCGTGTTGCTGTGCGGCACGCCGTTCCTGGCCTGCATGCAGTTGGTGATGCAGCGCTCCCGGGAGCTGGCACCGCAGTCGGCCCAGCGCAACGCCGGCCTGCTCACTGCCTGCTTTGCCGTGGGCCAGTTGAGCGGCCCGTTGCTGGCCGCCCTGAGCAGCCACTTCAGCGGCGACCTGCAACTGGCGCTGGTGGTGGCGGGCTGCGGCTTGCTGATCGGCGCCAGCCTGCTCTGGCAACTGCGACCAAGGGCACAGCGCTGTGCGTTCGTCTCGTGAAGCGCGGGCTACAACAAGCGCTGGATCCGCCGCCGCAGCCACTGTTCGGCGCTGACGAAGGTAATACCCAGCAGCACCAGCATTGCCCCCAGCACGAAGTTGAGGCTCAAGGGCTCGTCCAGTAACAGCACGCCGAAGGTCACGCCGAACATCGGGGTCATGAAGGAAAACACTGCCAGGTTCGCCGCCAGATAACGCCGCAGCAGCCAGAACCAGGTCAGGTAGCTGAAGAACGATACCACCAGCCCCTGGAACAACACGCTGGCCACCGCTACCGGAGTCAGGCTGACCTGGGTCACCTGGCCGCTGAGCACGGCGATCAGCAACAGGCCGACGAAACCGACGATCAACTGATAGAACAGGGTCAGGGTCGCCGGCGCCTCGGACAGCCGCGAAGCCCGCACCACCACTGTGGTCGCGCCCCAGGCCAGCCCCGCCAGCAATCCCAGAATGTCGCCCAGGAGCATGCGCCGGTCCAGGTTGTCCAGGGAGATCCCGCCGGCAAAGGCAATGCTGATGCCGATAAAGGCCAGGACGATCCCCAACCATTGCAAGGGCCGCAAGCGTTCGCTGGGCAACAGCCAATTGACCCCAAGGGCGGTGAAGATCGGTGCGGTGTAGAGAAACACCGACATGTGCGCGGCACTGGTGAGCTTCAGGCCTTCGGCGATAAACAGGAACTCCAGGCCGAACAGAGCGCCGGCCAGCAAGCCGCCGCGCCAGGTACTGGAAACCTGGGACCAGCCGCCTTTCCAGCACATCAGTACAGCCACCAGCAGCGCCGAGATCCCCGAACGGGCGGCCGCCTGCATGATGGGCGCAATGTCCGCCGCGGCCCACTTGATCATCACCTGCTGCACGCCCCAGATCAGGCACAGCCCCAACATCACCTGCAGGGCAAACCCATCGGCGTTGCGCCGTTCGATGCTCACCGCCATACCTCACATTGATTCAATGACATGACCCCTACCCGAAATAAAGAACTGCCGCCGCGCCTGACGGGTCCCCTGGAGCAGACCTAGTTCCCGCCGTTTGCGCCTGGCGCCCAGCGGCAGGCACAGAAGACGCCGAAACTGCAGGCCAGGGCACTGGCCAGCATGCCCCAGGCCATGTCCAGCAGCGCCAGGGAAGCCGACCAGCCCTGCAAGGTCGCCCAGTTGCTCAGGTCATAAGTGCCGTAGGCCACCAGCCCGAGCAGCGCCCCCAGGCACGCAGCCCGGCGCCAGCCGCCCTGCTGCAGGGCGGGCCGCACGGCGAACAGCAGGCAACCGCTAACGTAGAGGAGGTAGAACAGCGCTGCCGGTAACAGCCGTGGCTGTTCCAGCAGCAACGCCCCCAACTGGGCCCGGTAGGTTTCGCCCATCATCAGCCCCAGCCAGAGCGCGTCGAGTAGCAGGAACGCCAGCAAAGTGGCGAGCCAGGCAACCAGCGTGGTTTTCATAAGCCTCGCCCGCCGCGTGAAGTGAGTCTCAGCTTAGCTCGATACGATCCGCGTGAATGACAATCTGGCCCTGCTTGTAGAGGGCACCGATGGCCTTCTTGAAGTTGCCCTTGCTAACCCCGAACAAACTGCTGATCAAGGCCGGGTCGCTCTTGTCGCTGACCGCCAGCGAGCCATCGTTTTCCCGCAACTTGGCGAGGATCTTCGAGTTCAGGCTGGTGGCCGCCTGTTCACCGACAGGTTGCAGACTCAGGCTGATCTTGCCGTCGGCGCGCACTTCCTTGATGAAACCTTTCTCTTGCATCCCCGAGCGCAGGAACTTGAACACTTCGTTCTTGTGGATCAGGCCCCAGTGCTTGTTGTTGATGATGGCCTTGAAGCCCATGTCGGTGGACTCGGCCACCAGCAAGTCGACTTCCTGGCCGGCCTTGTAGTTGGCCGGCGTCTTGTCCAGGTAGCGGTCCAGACGGGCCGTGGCGGTAATACGGCGAGTGTGCTTGTCCAGGTAGACATGCACCACGCAGTATTCGCCGGCGTTCATCTGGCGCTTTTCCTCGGAGTACGGCAGCAGCAGATCCTTGGGCAGCCCCCAGTCCAGGAACACCCCAATGCTGTTAACTTCTACGACTTTAAGACTGGCGAACTCACCAACTTGAACTTTCGGCTTTTCGGTAGTTGCGATTAACTTGTCAGCACTGTCCAAGTAAACAAAAACATTCAGCCAGTCTTCATCTTCACTGGGAATGTCCTTGGGGATATAACGATTGGGCAGCAATATTTCGCCGTCTGCCCCACCGTCCAGATACAAACCAAAGTTAGTGTGTTTAACCACTTGCAAACTGTTGTAGCGCCCGACTAAAGCCATTTCCAATACCCTCATTGCGTGGGCGGCATTCTACCTGTTTTCCAGGCCTGCGTTGACGCTCCTGAATCGCTGGCCACGAAATCCTTGATTTTTCTGGCGTTCCCGGCGCTCAACCGGCCGCTCGTCAGGCAAACAGCCGTGCATAGAGCCTTTGCGGAGCACAGCGAGAGGGCATTTTTTTCGATGGGTCCTTAGTTAAAACAGCGACTTAGGAAAATATCCGAAAAATAAACTTAGGAAAAACAGCAGGAAGCGCCTTTCTGTTCCAGGGGATATTTACCAAGCAATTGTCAAGTATTTCTGATAAGATGCCTGGCCAAATTAATTTTCCCGAAAGGTTAAATGGCCGCCATGCGAGTAAAAGCCTCCAACAGCAAAGCAAAACCAGCTCCCGCCGTTGAAACCAGTGAATCGATCAACGAACAGATCGCAGCGTTCCTGAAATCGGGCGGCGAAATCCAGCAGATCGCCAAAGGCGTCAGCGGCCAGACTTTCGGCCCGTCCAAGCAGATCAGCCTGGGCAAGAAGTAACTCCCCCGCGCATTATCCTGGTCCCTTAGCGCTTTGCCCCCAAAGCGCTAGGACTGGCACCCGCTCTCCTCCCCACTACCAGCAAATCGACGAACGGCCTTCAGCCAATGGCATTCGCCGGTATCCTTTACCCCCTCTAGATCAATCGTTTCAGCCGCCTTTCAGGTTGTCGCTCCGCGCAGTTCAGGGAGTGCTGCATGCTCAAATCCTCGTTGCTGGCCTGCAGCCTGCTGTTGGCCTGCCCCATTGCCCATGGGCAAATCTTCCAGCGCGAGCTGGGGGATTTCGACCTCAAGCTGGGCACCAGCCCCAGCCGCAGCATGGCCCAGGGCCTGGTCAAGCCGTCTTCCAGCGGCTCGTTCCACGGCGGCCTCGACCTGAGCCACGACAGTGGCTGGTATGCCGGCCAGTGGGCCCCCAGCATGGGCCTGAGCCCCTCCAGCAAACTGGAGGTGGATTCCTACCTGGGCTTCAAGCAGCCCTTCGACCAGACCCTGGGCTACGAACTGGGAATGATCCACTACAACTACCCGCAGTTGCGGACCCAGGACAGCCAGGAATTCTACGGCGGCCTGACCCTGCTCGGCAGCCGCTTCGGCGCGGCGTTCAGCAATGACCCGGACAAACGCAACAGCACCCTGTTCGCTGACCTGG
>NZ_VYKE01000084.1:0-25472 GCF_032424515.1 Pseudomonas sp. JV245A | reverse complement strand
CCAGCCAGTACAACTCGATACTGGCTGCCAATGTATAGGCCTCGACCGCCTGGCGGTTGCCCAGGGCGTCACGCTCGCCCTGCACGATCAGGCTCGGCACTGACAGATCGGCCAGATGCGCCACCCGCGGTTTTTCCGGTTTGCCGGCGGCATAGAACGGATAACCCAGGCACACCAATGCATCGGCCTGCAGTTCATCGGCCAGCAAACTGGCCATGCGCCCGCCCATGGACTTGCCGCCCACCGCCAACACCCCAGTGACATAAGGTCGCACCAGGGCATGCACCTCTCGCCAGCATTCCAGCAGCCTGGGCGCCGGGTTGGGCGGGCGTTTGCCGCCGTCCAGGCGCCGCTGGGCCATGTAGGGAAACTCGAAGCGCAAGACGTTCACCCCATGCCCCGCAAGGCGTACAGCAATATCATTCATGAACCCACTGTCCATGGGCGCGCCGGCGCCATGGGCGAGGATCAGCGTCGGCGCCGACTGCGCCTCGACGCCCTGCGCGACATCCCACAACCAGCCCCGCTCCCGCACACACTGCGCCCATTGACCCCCGTCAATACTGGCCTTGTGCTCATTGCTCATGCTTGCCTCGCTTTTAGTCTGCCTATAACTCCAGACGAAGTGAGCGCGCCTTGCCGTGCGCAGTCGCTTTCACTTCAACTGAACCGTGGATGGGGAACCATGAACACTTCTATCAGTACCGCCTACAACTACAAGGTGGTCCGCCAATTCGCCATTATGACGGTGGTGTGGGGCATCGTCGGCATGGGGCTCGGGGTTTTTCTCGCTGCCCAGTTGGTCTGGCCCGAACTCAACTTCGACTTACCGTGGACCAGCTTCGGCCGTCTGCGGCCATTGCACACCAACGCGGTGATCTTCGCCTTCGGCGGCTGTGCGCTGTTTGCCAGCTCGTTCTACTCGGTGCAACGCACCTGCCAGACCACGCTGTTCGCGCCGAAAATCGCCGCGTTCTGCTTCTGGGGCTGGCAACTGGTGATCCTCCTGGCGGCCATCAGCCTGCCACTGGGCTACACCAGCTCCAAGGAATACGCCGAACTGGAATGGCCGATCGATATCCTGATCACCATTGTCTGGGTGGCCTACGCCATCGTGTTCTTCGGCACCCTGATGCAGCGCAAGACCAAGCACATCTATGTGGGTAATTGGTTCTTCGGCGCGTTCATCATCACCGTGGCCATCCTGCACATCGTCAACAACCTGGAACTGCCGGTCAGCTTCACCAAGTCCTACTCGGTGTATGCCGGTGCGACCGATGCGATGGTGCAATGGTGGTACGGCCACAACGCCGTGGGCTTCTTCCTGACCGCGGGCTTCCTGGGGATGATGTACTACTTCGTACCCAAGCAGGCCGAGCGCCCGGTGTACTCCTATCGCCTGTCGATCGTGCACTTCTGGGCACTGATCACCCTGTACATCTGGGCCGGTCCGCACCACCTGCACTACACCGCGCTGCCGGACTGGGCTCAGTCCCTAGGGATGGTGATGTCGCTGGTTCTGCTGGCACCAAGCTGGGGCGGCATGATCAACGGCATGATGACCCTCTCGGGCGCCTGGCATAAGCTGCGCAGCGACCCAATCCTGCGGTTCCTGGTGGTATCCCTGGCGTTCTACGGCATGTCGACCTTCGAAGGTCCGATGATGGCGATCAAGACCGTCAACGCCCTCTCCCACTACACCGACTGGACCATCGGCCACGTACACGCCGGCGCCCTGGGCTGGGTAGCGATGATCTCCATCGGCGCGCTGTACCACCTGATCCCGAAAGTCTTCGGCCGCGAGCAGATGTACAGCACCGGCCTGATCAACACCCACTTCTGGCTGGCTACCATCGGCACCGTGCTCTACATCGCTTCGATGTGGGTCAACGGTATCGCCCAGGGCCTGATGTGGCGTGCGGTCAACGAGGACGGCACCCTCACCTACTCCTTCGTCGAAACCCTGGTGGCCAGCCACCCAGGCTTCATCGTGCGACTGGTGGGTGGTGCGATCTTCCTCAGCGGCATGTTCCTGATGGCTTACAACACCTGGCGCACCGTGCGTGCCGCAGTGCCAGCCGAAGTCAACGCCGCTGCGCAGATGGCCTGAGGAGTCCGCCATGAAACACGAAACGATTGAGAAAAACGTCGGCCTGCTGATGCTGCTGATGGTCTTCGCGGTGAGCATCGGCGGTCTGACCCAGATCGTCCCGCTGTTCTTCCAGGACGTCACCAACAAGCCGGTGGAAGGCATGAAGCCCTACACCGCCCTGCAGCTGGAAGGCCGCGACATCTACATCCGCGAAGGCTGCGTACAGTGCCACTCGCAGATGATCCGTCCGTTCCGCGCCGAGACCGAGCGTTATGGTCACTACTCGGTGGCCGGTGAAAGCGTCTGGGACCACCCGTTCCTGTGGGGTTCCAAGCGTACCGGTCCGGACCTGGCCCGGGTGGGCGGTCGCTACTCCGATGACTGGCACCGTGCGCACTTGTACAACCCGCGCAACGTGGTGCCCGAGTCGAAGATGCCGGCCTACCCATGGCTGGTGACCGCACCGGTGGACAGCAGCCACACCGAAACCAAGCTCAAGGTCATGCGCACCCTGGGCGTGCCGTACACCGACGAAGACATCGCCGGCGCCACCGCCACGCTCAAGGGCAAGACCGAAATGGACGCCCTGGTCTCCTACCTGCAAGTGCTTGGCACTTCGATCAAGAGCAAGAGGTGAGCCATGGGTTTTGAACTCGATAGCGGCATGATCCGCGGCCTCGGGACCCTGGTGGTGATGATCGCCTTCATCGGCCTGTCGATCTGGGTGTTCAACTCAAAGCGCAATCCCGAGTTTGCCCAGGCCCGCCTGCTGCCCTTCGCCGATGACCCGATGCCGGGCACGGCACCGGCCGGTAACACAACTGATGACGCTCAACCTCAAGAGCCTGCAACAAGGAGCATTCGGCCATGACCACCTTCTGGAGTACGTGGATCTGCGTACTGACCATTGGCAGCCTGATCGGCCTGACCTGGCTGCTGGTCGGCACCCGCAAGGGCGAGACCAAGGGCAGTGTCGACCAGACCATGGGCCACGCCTTCGATGGCATCGAGGAGTACGACAACCCCCTGCCGCAATGGTGGTTCCTGCTGTTCGCCGGGACCCTGGTGTTTTCCGTTGGCTACCTGATCCTCTACCCGGGTCTGGGCAACTGGAAAGGCATCCTGCCGGGCTATGAAGACGGCTGGACCCAGACCAAGGAATGGGAAAAGGAGATGGCCAAGGCGGACGTGAAGTTTGGTCCGATCTTCGCCAAATTCGCGGCTATGCCGGTGGAAGAAGTGGCCAAGGACCCGCAAGCGCTGAAAATGGGCGGACGCCTGTTCGCCTCCAACTGCTCGGTCTGCCACGGTTCCGACGCCAAGGGTGCCTTCGGCTTCCCGAACCTGGCGGACGACAACTGGCGGTGGGGCGGCAGCGCCGACACCATCAAGGCCACCATCATGGGCGGCCGCATGGCGGCCATGCCGGCCTGGGGCGAAGTGCTCAAGGAAGCAGGCGTGAAGAACGTGGCAGCTTACGTTCGCCATGACCTGGCCGGCCTGCCCCTGCCAGCCGACAGCGATGCCGACCTGGTAGCCGGACAGCAAGCGTTCAGCACCACCTGCGTAGCCTGCCACGGCGCTGACGGCAAAGGCACCCAGATCATGGGCGCGCCCGACCTGACCCAGCCCGCCGGCTTCATCTACGGCACCAGCCTGGCCCAACTGCAACAGACCATCCGCCATGGTCGCCAGGGCCACATGCCAGCGCAGAGCGAACTGCTCGGCAATGACAAGGTGCAACTGCTGGCCGCCTACGTTTACAGCCTCTCCCACGGCAACAAGCCACAGGCTGAAAACACCCAGTAAGACGAGTCACGGCAAGCTGCGGGTTCCCGACTTGCAGCTTGCCGCTCGTGGTTCAACCTCCCGCTCCTTTGCGACCAAGTGTCGCACCCTCTCCCACAGCGCGTTTGCACTCATCTGATTCAGGTCTAAGCTTGCCCCGATGGGGACTGGCACGGGCTGGTCACAGGCCAACGGTATCCGTGACGTTCGAAGCTTCTGCTCGATGACAGGCCGCAAAGGCTGGTTTATACCGGCTGTCGACTCTCTTACCGCCTGTCAGCTGATCCATCAGCTTCCACACACCCGGTTACAACCGACCTGACACCCCCCGTTTCCTGTCCATGGCGACAGCTTGTCCGAGGGCAATTTTTTGTCCCTACTCGGCATAGGGAAAGGCCGCAGAATCAGGCATGGAACGCATTGACCCAGGTCATAGCGCGTTGCAATGACCCCCTGCTTTCTCCATACTTGCGACCGATTTTTATCCCTAATAAAACACCCAAACCGTGGAACCTTAGAATGAGCACAGCAATCAGTCCGACTGCTTATAACTATAAGGTAGTCCGCCAGTTCGCCATCATGACGGTGGTCTGGGGGATCCTTGGCATGGGGCTCGGTGTCTTCATCGCCTCACAACTGGTATGGCCGGAGTTGAACTTCGGTCTGCCGTGGACGACGTTTGGACGCCTGCGCCCGCTGCACACCAACCTGGTGATCTTCGCCTTCGGTGGATGTGCATTGTTTGCCACCTCTTACTATGTCGTGCAGCGAACCTGCCAGACGCGACTGATTTCCGACAGCCTCGCGGCCTTCACCTTCTGGGGTTGGCAAGCGGTGATCGTCGGCGCGATCGTGACCCTGCCACTGGGTTACACCACCACCAAGGAATACGCCGAACTGGAATGGCCCCTGGCTATCCTGCTGGCGATCGTCTGGGTCACCTACGGCCTGGTATTCTTCGGCACCATCACCAAGCGCAAGACCAAGCACATCTACGTGGGCAACTGGTTCTACGGTGCCTTCATCGTGGTGACCGCGATGCTGCACATCGTCAACCACGCTTCCCTGCCGGTCAGCTTCTTCAAGTCCTACTCGGCCTATGCCGGTGCGACTGATGCGATGATCCAGTGGTGGTACGGCCACAACGCCGTGGGCTTCTTCCTGACCACCGGCTTCCTGGGGATGATGTACTACTTCGTACCCAAGCAGGCCGAGCGTCCGATCTATTCCTATCGCCTGTCCATCGTGCACTTCTGGGCGCTGATCACCCTGTACATCTGGGCCGGTCCGCACCACCTGCACTACACCGCGCTGCCGGACTGGGCCCAGTCCCTGGGCATGGCCATGTCGATCATCCTGCTGGCGCCAAGCTGGGGCGGCATGATCAACGGCATGATGACCCTCTCGGGCGCCTGGCATAAGCTGCGCACCGACCCGATCCTGCGCTTCCTGGTGGTATCCCTGGCGTTCTACGGCATGTCGACCTTCGAAGGTCCGATGATGGCGATCAAGACCGTCAACTCGCTCTCGCACTACACCGACTGGACCATCGGCCACGTACACGCCGGCGCTCTGGGCTGGGTAGCGATGATCTCCATCGGCGCGCTGTACCACCTGATCCCGAAAGTCTTCGGTCGTCAGCAGATGCACAGCATCGGCCTGATCAACACCCACTTCTGGCTGGCTACCATCGGTACCGTGCTCTACATCGCCTCGATGTGGGTCAACGGCATCACCCAGGGCCTGATGTGGCGTGCAATCAACGATGACGGCACCCTCACCTACTCCTTCGTCGAAGCGCTGCAAGCCAGCCACCCGGGCTTTATCGTCCGTGCTCTGGGCGGTGCGTTCTTCGCCACCGGCATGCTGATCATGGCGTACAACGTGTTCCGTACCGTTCGCGCCTCGAACCCGGCTGAAGCTGAAGCCGCTGCTCAGATCGCTGTAGTTGGAGCTCACTGATGAAGCACGAAGTAGTCGAGAAGAATATTGGCCTGCTGGCCTTCTTCATGGTCATCGCCGTCAGCATCGGCGGCCTGACCCAGATCGTCCCGCTGTTCTTCCAGGACGTCACCAACAAGCCGGTGGAAGGCATGAAGCCGCGTACCGCACTGGAACTGGAAGGCCGCGACGTCTACATCGCCAACGGCTGTGTCGGCTGCCACTCGCAGATGATCCGTCCGTTCCGCGCTGAAACCGAACGCTATGGTCACTACTCGGTGGCTGGTGAGAGCGTCTGGGACCACCCGTTCCTGTGGGGTTCCAAGCGTACCGGCCCGGACCTGGCCCGAGTGGGCGGTCGTTACTCCGATGACTGGCAGCGCGCGCACTTGTACAACCCGCGCAACGTGGTGCCCGAGTCGAAGATGCCGGCTTATCCGTTCCTCGTAGAAAACAAGCTCGACGGCAAAGACACCGCGAAGAAAATGGAAGTCTTGCGCACGCTCGGCGTCCCTTACACCGACGAAGACATCGCCGGTGCCAAGGATGCCGTGAAGGGCAAAACCGAAATGGACGCGCTGGTGGCCTATCTGCAAGGCCTGGGCACCATCATCAAAAGCAAACGGTGATCTAGATGGATATCGGGATGATTCGTGGCCTGGGCACCCTTGTTGTGATGGTGGCCTTCATCGGTTTGGCGCTCTGGGTGTTCAGCCCCAAGCGCAAGTCCGAGTTTGAAGACGCAACCTTGCTGCCGTTCGCGGATGATCCCGACGCCATCAAGCACGTCGAGCAAGCTTCTAGGAGTAACAAAGAATGACTACGTTCTGGAGTCTGTACGTCACAGTCCTCAGTCTGGGTACCATCTTCGCCCTGACCTGGCTGCTGCTGTCGACCCGCAAGGGCCAGCGCGCCGAGCAGACCGACGAGACGGTCGGCCACTCCTTCGACGGGATCGAGGAGTACGACAACCCCCTGCCGAAATGGTGGTTCATGCTGTTCGTCGGCACCATCGTCTTCGCCCTGGGCTACCTGGTGCTGTACCCGGGCCTGGGCAACTGGAAAGGCGTTCTGCCGGGCTACAACTACCTCGATAACGAGAAGCAGACCCCGTTCGCCAACGGCCAGTCCGGCTGGACCGGCGTCCACGAGTGGGAAAAGGAAATGGCCAAGTCGGACGCCAAGTTCGGTCCGATCTTCGCCAAGTACGCGGCCATGCCTATCGAAGAAGTGGCCAAGGACCCGCAAGCCCTGAAAATGGGTGGCCGTCTGTTCGCATCCAACTGCTCGGTCTGCCACGGTTCCGACGCCAAGGGCGCCTATGGCTTTCCCAACCTGACCGACGCCGACTGGCGCTGGGGCGGCGAGCCGGAAACCATCAAGACCACCATCATGGGCGGCCGTCACGCAGTGATGCCGGCCTGGCTGGACGTGATCAAGGAACAAGGCGTCAGTGACGTTGCCGCCTATGTCCTGACCAACCTCGACGGCCGCAAGTTGCCGGAAGGCCTGAAGGCCGACCCGGTCAACGGCCAGAAGCTGTTCGCCGCCAACTGTGCGGTATGCCACGGTCCGGAAGGCAAAGGCACCCCAGCCATGGGTGCGCCTAACCTGACTCACCCGGCAGCCTTCATCTACGGTTCGAGCTTCGCCCAATTGCAGCAGACCATTCGTTACGGCCGTCAAGGCGTGATGCCAGCGCAGGAACAACTGCAAGGCAACGACAAGGTTCACCTGCTGGCGGCTTATGTCTACAGCCTGTCCCACGGTGACAAGCAGGCCGACGCCGAGTAAGACCGACGCCTGAAAGCAACACCCAACGGCCCCGCCAATCAACATTGGCGGGGCCGTTTTGTTTGCGCCTGGCATCGGCTGACGCTCGACGGCGGATCACCCTTTCCGGCAACCCGGTAGCCAGGATTCGACAATATGGCGGACTTCGAGACCTGTGGCGTACGCTTGCTCACTCCCTGGAAGAATTGAACGGCGCGACGTGCAAAAGGGTCCATAATCCACAAGTCAATTGATTCAAGTCATTACACCATCAGTTGATTTCTCCCAACGCGACCAAAGGTCGCACCCTTGCGCTAGAGCTACAGGCGTATCATTGCGCCACTGCAACACCCCTTTTGACCGCGGTCGGCACGCATCGACCGAGGCATTTTTCCACTGCCGTGGGATGCAATGATGAGCAACCAGATTCCCGTACAAGACGTTACCCCGCCTGCCAAAAACGCGACCAACAGCGTCGATCTCTACGCCTCCAGGGAAAAAATCTACACCCGCGCCTTCACCGGCCTGTTCCGCAATCTGCGCATGCTTGGCGGCGCCGGATTGTTCCTTCTGTACTTCGGTACAGTGTGGCTCAACTGGGGCGGCCACCAGGCTGTCTGGTGGAACCTGCCGGAACGCAAATTCTTCATCTTTGGCGCCACGTTCTGGCCCCAGGATTTCATCCTGCTCTCGGGCCTGTTGATCATCGCCGCCTTCGGCCTGTTCTTCATCACCGTCTATGCCGGCCGCATCTGGTGCGGCTACACCTGCCCGCAGAGTGTCTGGACCTGGATCTTCATGTGGTGCGAAAAGGTCACCGAAGGCGATCGCAACCAGCGCATCAAGCTGGACAAGGCGCCCATGAGCGCCAACAAGTTCCTGCGCAAATTCAGCAAGCACAGCCTCTGGCTGCTGATCGGCTTCGTCACCGGCATGACCTTCGTCGGCTACTTCTCGCCGATCCGCGAACTGGTCATCGACTTCTTCACCGGCCAGGCCGATGGCTGGTCCTACTTCTGGGTCGGCTTCTTCACCCTGGCCACCTACGGCAACGCCGGCTGGCTGCGGGAACAGGTGTGCATCTACATGTGCCCCTATGCACGCTTCCAGAGCGTGATGTTCGACAAGGACACCCTGATCGTTTCCTACGACCCACGCCGTGGCGAAGCCCGTGGCCCGCGCAAGAAAGGCGCCGACTACAAGGCCCAGGGCCTGGGCGACTGCATCGACTGCACCATGTGTGTCCAGGTCTGCCCCACCGGCATCGACATCCGTGACGGCCTGCAGATCGAATGCATCGGCTGCGCAGCCTGCATCGACGCCTGCGACAGCATCATGGACAAGATGGAGTACCCCCGCGGGCTCATCAGCTACACCACCGAACACAACCTCTCGGGGCAGAAAACCCATAAACTGCGCCCGCGCCTGATCGGCTATGCCCTGGTGCTGCTGGCCATGATCAGCCTGCTGGTTGCGGCATTTTTCATGCGTTCGCTGGTGGGCTTCGATGTCAGCAAGGACCGGGTGCTGTACCGCGAAAACGCCGAAGGCCGGATCGAAAACGTCTACAGCCTGAAGATCATGAACAAGGACCAGCGCGATCACACCTATGTGCTGGACGCCTCCGGCCTGCCGGACCTGAAGCTGCAGGGCAAGCGCGAAATCCACGTGGTGGCCGGCGATATCGTCAGCATGCCGGTGGAGCTGTCGATTGCTCCCGAACAGCTGCCATCGACCACCAACGAGGTGAAATTCATCCTCAAGGATGCCGACGATGACAGCGTCCATGTTGAAGCCAAGAGCCGGTTCATCGGCCCACAAATTCGTTAAGAGAAGTGATCATGCCCGCAGCCACCGCCGCAAGCCCCTGGTACAAGCACCTCTGGCCCTGGATCATCATCGGCATCCTCGCCTGTTCCGTGACCCTGACCCTGTCCATGGTGACCATTGCCGTGAACAACCCGGACAACCTGGTCAACGACAACTACTACGAGGCCGGCAAGGGCATCAACCGCTCCCTGGACCGCGAGCTGCTGGCCCAGACCCTGAAGATGCGCGCCAACGTGCACCTCGATGAGCTGACCGGCGAAGTCGAACTGCGCCTGAGCGGTGACAGCCAGCCCAAGACCCTGGAGCTGAACCTGATCTCGCCGACCCAGCCGGAAAAGGACCGCAAGATCACCCTGGCCCGCAGCGAAACCGAACACGGGCGCTACATCGGCCAGTTGACCGACCAGGTCGAAGGGCGGCGCTTCGTCGAACTGCTGGGGGTCGAGGGCGACAAGACCTGGCGCATGTTCGAAGAAGAACAGGTCAGCCATGACAAGGACCTGCTGCTGGGCGACGAGCCCCTGCAAGGTGCCGAAGACCTGAACTGAGCAGTACCTGCCGTACATCGCCGGCCCGTCGCCTCCCCTGCCCTTGCAGCGGGACCGGTGCGCCGGCGATGAGTTTTTCCCACATTACAAAGACCGCCGATGACCACGCCACTGCCTTGCTACCACTGTGCCCTGCCGGTTCCTGCCGGTAGCCGGTTCACCGCCGTCGTGCTTGGCCAACCCCGGGAGTTCTGCTGCCCGGGCTGCCAGGCAGTGGCCGAAGCCATAGTCGCTGGCGGTCTGGAGCACTACTACAGCCATCGCAGCGAGGCCTCGGCCAACCCTGAAGCCCTGCCCGTGCAACTGGTGGACGAACTGGCGCTGTACGACCGCGCCGACGTGCAGCAGCCCTTTGTCCGGCACGAAGGCGAGCTGGCGGAAACCACGCTGCTCATGGAGGGCATCAGTTGTGCCGCCTGCGGCTGGCTGATCGAAAAACACCTGCGCAGCCTGCCAGCGGTGGCCGAAGCCCGGCTCAACCTGTCCAACCACCGCCTGCACGTGCGCTGGGCCGACAGCCAACTGCCCCTGAGCCAGGTGCTCAGCGAGCTGCGCCACATCGGCTACGCCGCCCACCCGTATCAGCCGGATCGCGCCTCCGAGCAACTGGCCAGCGAAAACCGCCTGGCCTTGCGCCAGCTGGGCGTCGCCGGCCTGCTGTGGTTCCAGGCCATGATGGCGACCATGGCCACCTGGCCGGAATTCAACATCGACCTGAGCCCCGAGCTGCATACGATCCTGCGCTGGGTCGCGCTGTTTCTCACCACGCCCATCGTCTTCTACAGCTGCGCACCGTTCTTCAAGGGCGCCATGCGCGATTTGCGCACCCGCCACCTGACCATGGACGTCTCGGTGTCCCTGGCCATCGGAGGGGCCTACCTGGCCGGCATCTGGACCTCCATCAGCGGCATTGGCGAGTTGTATTTCGATGCCGTCGGCATGTTCGCCCTGTTCCTGCTCGCCGGACGCTACCTGGAACGCCGGGCCCGGGAGCGCACCGCGGCGGCTACCGCGCAACTGGTCAATCTGCTGCCAGCTTCCTGCCTGCGCCTGGATGAAGACGGCCAGAGTGAACGCATCCTGCTCAGCGAATTGCGCCTGGGCGACCGGGTGCTGGTGCATCCCGGCGCAGTACTGCCGGCAGACGGCAAGATCCTCGACGGCCAATCGAGCATCGACGAATCCCTGCTCACCGGTGAATACCTGCCGCAGCCCCGTGGCCTGGGCGATAGGGTGACCGCCGGTACCTTGAACGTCGAAGGTGCGTTGACAGTGCAGGTCCAGGCCCTGGGCCAGGACACCCGGCTGTCGGCCATCGTGCGCCTGCTGGACCGGGCCCAGGCAGAGAAACCGCGGCTGGCGGAGGTTGCCGATCGCGCAGCCCAGTGGTTCTTGCTGTTCTCGCTGATCGCCGCGGCCGCCATCGGGCTGCTGTGGTGGCAATTAGACGCCTCACGGGCGTTCTGGATCGTCCTGGCCATGTTGGTGGCGACCTGCCCTTGTGCGCTGTCCCTGGCCACGCCCACAGCCCTCACCGCCGCCACCGGCACCTTGCACAAACTCGGCCTGTTGCTGACCCGCGGCCATGTACTGGAAGGCCTGAACCAGATCGACACAGTGATTTTCGACAAGACCGGCACCCTCACCGAAGGGCGGCTGGCGCTGCGTTCCATCCGGCCATTGGGGGCCCTGTCCAGCGATGACTGCCTGAGCCTGGCCGCAGCCCTGGAAAACCGTTCCGAGCACCCGATCGCCCGGGCTTTCGGCCGTGCCCCAGTGGCCGCCGAGGAAGTTACCAGCAGCCCCGGCCTGGGCCTGGAAGGCCTGGTGGGCGATCAGCGTCTGCGCATCGGGCAACCAGCCTACGTTTGCCAGCTCAGTGGCTGTACCGTTCCGCCCATGCCCGATGAAGCCGGCCAATGGCTATTGCTCGGTGACAGCCAGGGGGCTCTCGCCTGGCTGGTGCTGGACGACCGCCTGCGCAGTGATGCTCCGGCCCTACTGGCGGCCTGCAAGGCCCGTGGCTGGCACACCCTGCTGCTGTCCGGGGACAGCTCGCCGATGGTCGCCAGTGTCGCTGCCGAACTGCAGATCGATGAAGCCCGGGGCGGCCTGCGCCCCGATGACAAGCTGCAAGTGCTGCAACAGCTGCACCAGCAGGGCCGCAAGGTGCTGATGCTCGGCGATGGGGTCAACGATGTGCCGGTGCTGGCCGCCGCCGACATCAGCGTCGCCATGGGCTCGGCTACTGACCTGGCCAAGACCAGCGCCGATGCGGTACTTCTGTCCAATCGCCTGGATGCCCTGGTGCAGGCCTTCAGCCTGGCCCGCCGCACGCGCCGAGTGATCATCGAGAACCTGCTCTGGGCCGGGCTGTACAATGGCCTGATGCTGCCGTTCGCCGCCCTCGGCTGGATCACTCCGGTGTGGGCGGCGGTCGGCATGTCCATCAGTTCCCTGACCGTGGTGCTCAACGCCCTGCGCCTGACCCGCATGCCGCGGCCGGCCGACAGCGCCGACGCCCCCGAAACCCGCCCGTTGCCGGCCTGAGCCGCCGGGCCTGGAGTCCAGATGCCAGCTCTTTACGTGATGATCCCGGCCGCCCTGCTGATCGTGGCCATCGCCATCTACATCTTCTTCTGGGCGGTGGACAGCGGCCAGTACGACGATCTCGACGGCCCGGCCCACAGCATCCTGTTCGACGACCAGGACCCAAGCCACACCGCCGCGGTGGATGAGGCCAAGGGCCAACCGAGCAGCGAAGCCGACCCCGGCAGAAAATCGGAACCGCCCCATGCTTGAACTGGCCCCTCTGCTGGTCTCTGCGCTGATCCTCGGCCTGCTGGGTGGCGGCCACTGCCTGGGCATGTGCGGCGGCCTGATGGGCGCCCTGACGCTGGCCATCCCCCCGGAACAGCGCAGCCGACGCCTGCGCCTGCTGCTGGCCTACAACCTGGGCCGCATCCTCAGCTACGCCCTGGCCGGCCTGCTGCTGGGCCTGGCGGGCTGGGCTGTGGCCAACAGTCCGCTGGCGCTGTTCATGCGAGTGCTGGCCGGGTTGCTGTTGATTGCCATGGGCCTGTACCTGGCCGGCTGGTGGAGTGGCCTGACCCGCATCGAAGGCCTTGGCAAGGGCTTGTGGCGGCATATCCAGCCGCTGGCCAGCCGCCTGTTGCCGGTTTCCAGCCTGCCCCGTGCACTGCTCCTGGGGGCGCTGTGGGGCTGGCTGCCGTGCGGCCTGGTGTACAGCACACTGCTGTGGTCGGCGAGCCAGGGCAGCGCCCTGGACAGCGCGCTGTTGATGCTGGCCTTCGGCCTAGGCACCTGGCCCGTGCTGCTGGCCACCGGGCTGGCAGCCGAACGGATCACCGCCTTGCTGCGTCGGCGCAGCGTACGCATGGCTGGCGGCGTGCTGGTCATTCTCTTCGGCATCTGGACCCTGCCCGGTCCTCACCAGCACTGGCTGATGGGCCACTGACCCCGGGGAGGCGCCCGGCAACCGGGCCTGCACGCCTCGTCGGCACTGCTCCGGCGGCTCCCGAACACCCTTGATACAAGTCAAGATGGCCCTGGCCTGAACCTCCTAGACTCGCGAACACTGCCAGCCTATCCGGGGGAATTCCCGCATGCTCGACGCCATTCGTTGGGACACAGATCTGATCCGCCGCTACGACCTGGCGGGACCGCGCTACACCTCATACCCGACCGCAGTGCAGTTCAACAGCCAGGTCGGCGCCTTCGACCTGCTGCACGCCCTGCGCGACAGCCGCAAGGCGCAGCGCCCGCTGTCGCTGTACGTGCACATCCCGTTCTGCGCCAACATCTGCTACTACTGCGCCTGCAACAAGGTCATCACCAAGGATCGCAGCCGCGCCCTGCCCTACCTGCAGCGCCTGGAACAGGAGATGCAACTGATCGCCTGCCACCTGGCCCCCAACCAGCGGGTGGAACAACTGCATTTCGGCGGCGGCACCCCGACCTTTCTCAACCACGATGAACTGCGCCAACTGATGGCCCTGCTGCGCAAGCACTTCAACCTGCTGGACGACGACTCCGGCGACTACGGCATCGAGATCGATCCCCGGGAAGCCGACTGGTCGACCATGGGCCTGCTGCGAGAGCTGGGTTTCAATCGGGTCAGCATCGGCCTGCAGGACCTGGACCCGGCAGTGCAACGCGCGGTCAATCGCCTGCAAAGCCTGGATGAAACCCGGGCGGTGATCGAAGCGGCCCGCACCCTACAGTTCCGTTCCATCAACATCGACCTGATCTACGGCCTGCCCAAGCAGACCCCGGAAAACTTCGCCCGCACCGTGGAAGAAGTCATCAGCCTGCAACCGGACCGGCTCTCGGTGTTCAATTACGCCCACCTGCCGGAGCGTTTCATGCCCCAGCGGCGGATCAACGGCAGCGAACTGCCTGCCCCGGCGGAAAAGCTGCAGATGCTGCAACGCACCATCGAACAGCTGACGGCTGCCGGCTATCGCTACATCGGCATGGACCATTTCGCCCTGCCCGATGATGAACTGGCCATTGCCCAGGAAGAGTCCACCCTGCAACGCAACTTCCAGGGCTACACCACTCATGGTCATTGCGACCTTATTGGGCTCGGTGTTTCAGCCATCAGCCAGATCGGCGATCTCTACTGCCAGAACAGCAGCGACCTGACGCACTATCAAAATGCCTTGGCTGGCGCACAACTGGCCACCAGTCGCGGCTTGGTATGCAACGCCGATGACCGTCTGCGCCGGGAAGTTATTCAGCAACTGATCTGCAACTTTAGTCTTGAGTTCGAAGAGATCGAACAGGCTTTCAATATCGACTTTCGCGGCTACTTCAATGAACTCTGGCCGGAACTGGAAGAGATGGCCGACGACGGCCTGATTGAACTTGGCAGCGAAGCAATCATCGTGCTGCCAGCCGGTCGCCTACTGGTGCGCTCGGTGTGCATGGTGTTCGATGCATACCTGGGCCAGCAGAACCGCCAGCGGTTTTCCCGGGTGATCTAGGATTTCATGAGCAAGGATGCAGCCTTCATCACCTGCTCAGGGCTCAAGCCCGCTTCTTTCATTGCCTTGGCCAGGGAGGCATTGGCGGTCAGCAAACCGCCGTTGAGTATTGCCAGGGCAGATTGCAGGCTGCCGATCCGGACCTTGGTTTCTTCTGGGCTCAGGTGCTTGTCGGCCATGACCGCCTGGAGCTGGGCGAGGGTCTCGGCAATCTGTTGTTGCAATTTTCTGATCATCTTGAGGATCTGCTGAATGTTTTCCGGCAGGCCGCTTTCCTCGATATCACTGTCACGCCCTTTGGCGGCGGCGGATTTGTTCAGGCCGGCGCCAGACAGCGACACTTTGACGCCCTCCCCGATCACTGGCTCTGCAACTAATGGAGAAACTCTTAGTTGCTCGTCAACCTGACTTGTCGAGGGCTCTTGAAGTGACTGCAAGTTATTGCTGCCATTAGTAATAGCGCCAACGGACGACATAATTTCAGCCTTCCAAGTTACTTTCGTTAACAGGTTATCGACCCATAAAAGGATAGCTTTACGACTAACAGTCAATACGGCACGGACTGGCCGGAACCTCCTCCCGTGAGTTACCCTTACGGCTTATGTGTGTTTTCCCACAAGGATTCTAGAATGTCCGAGCCAGTTAAACTGCGCGCTCACAACCAGGCCCATTGCAAGGATTGCAGCCTGGCCCCCCTCTGCCTGCCACTTTCGCTGAATTTGGAAGACATGGACGCGCTGGACGAAATCGTCAAACGTGGCCGCCCATTGAAAAAAGGCGAATTCCTGTTCCGTCAGGGTGACGGCTTCGACTCGGTGTACGCCGTGCGTTCGGGCGCCCTGAAAACCTTCAGCCTGAGCGACAGCGGCGAAGAACAGATCACCGGCTTCCATCTCCCCAGCGAGCTGGTAGGCCTGTCAGGCATGGACACCGAAAGCCATCCCGTCTCGGCCCAGGCGCTGGAAACCACCTCGGTGTGTGAAATCCCCTTCGAACGCCTCGATGAGCTGGCACTGCAACTGCCACAGCTGCGTCGCCAGCTGATGCGGGTCATGAGCCGGGAAATCCGCGATGACCAGCAAATGATGCTGCTGCTGTCGAAAAAGACCGCTGACGAGCGTATCGCCACGTTCCTGGTCAACCTGTCCGCGCGCTTCCGCGCCCGGGGCTTCTCGGCCAACCAGTTCCGCCTGAGCATGTCGCGCAACGAAATCGGCAACTACCTGGGCCTGGCGGTGGAAACCGTGTCCCGGGTGTTCACCCGTTTCCAGCAGAACGAACTGATTGCCGCCGAAGGCAAGGAAGTGCACATCCTCGATCCGATCCAGCTCTGCGCCCTCGCCGGCGGCTCGGTGGAGGGCTGATCCACAGCCTGTGCGGCTGAGCCAGGCGGCTCGGTCGCGGGTATACTGGCGCGGCCTATTTGCCCGCCAGGACACCTGAAGATGGCCTTCGATTCCTTCGACATCAAATCCCTGATCCGCCCCGTCATCGACTTCCCGAAGCCGGGCGTGATCTTCCGCGACATCACCCCCCTGTTCCAGTCTCCCCGGGCCCTGCGCCTGGTGGCGGACAGCTTCGCCCAGCGTTATGTCGAAGAAGACTTCAGCCACATCGGCGCCATGGACGCACGGGGTTTTCTGATCGGCTCGATCATCGCCTACCAGTTGAACAAGCCGCTGATCCTGTTCCGCAAACAGGGCAAGCTGCCGGCCGACATCCTGGCCGAGGGCTACCGGACCGAGTACGGCGAAGCCTTCATTGAAGTCCACGCCGACAGCCTGTGTGAAGGCGACTCGGTGCTGTTGATCGATGACCTGATCGCCACCGGTGGCACCCTGATCGCCGCCGCCAATCTGGTACGGCGCATGGGGGCGAAGATCTATGAAGCCGCGGCGATCATCGACCTGCCGGAACTGGGCGGCTCGCAGAAGCTGCAGGACATGGGGATCCCGACCTTCTGCCTGACCCAGTTTTCCCTGACCGAGCGCTAGCCTGCACCTACAGCCCCATCTGCTTGCTAATGATTTCGTTCATCACCTCGCGAGTGCCGCCGCCGATCGACAGAATGCGGTTGTCGCGATACAGGCGCTCCACCAGGCTTTCGCGCATGTAGCCCATACCACCGAGGATCTGCACCGCATCGTGGGTAATACGGTCGGCGGTATCGGTGGCGAAGTTCTTGGCCATGGAAATTTCCTTGATCACGCTCTTGCCGGCGGCCATCTTCGCCGCCTGGCGATAGGTGAACTCCCGGGAAACCTCCAGGGCCGTGGCCATCTCCGCCAGACGGTGCTTGAGCACCTGGAACTTGGCGATGGGCTTGCCGAACGCCTCCCGCTCGCGCGCCCACTTCAGGCTTTCCTCCAGGGCCATCTGTGAGGTCATGTTGGCCATCAGGGCCAGGGCCAGGCGTTCGCTCTGGAAGTTGCCCATGATGCAGGCAAAGCCCATGTTCTCGGCGCCGATCAGGTTGCCCACCGGCACCCGGCAATCGTCGAAGAACAGCTCGGCGGTATCCGAGGCCCACCAGCCCATCTTTTTCAACTGCCGACCCACAGTGAAGCCCGGCGTGCCCTTTTCGACCAGCAACAGGCTGATACCGCCGTAGCCAGGTTCGCCGGTGCGCACCGCAACGGTGTAGAAGTCGGCGCGCACGCCACTGGTGATGAAGGTCTTGCTGCCACTGAGCCGGTAATGATCGCCATCGCGCACGGCGCGGGTCTGCAGGTTGGCCACGTCCGAGCCGCCGCCGGGCTCGGTGACCGCCAGGGCGCTGATCTTCTCCCCGGACAACACCAGCGGTGCGACCCGCTCGCGCAATTCGGGGCGGGCCCATTTGACGATGGGCGGCAGGCCGATATCCAGGGAACCGAGGCCCGCCACCAGGCCGCCGGAGCCACTGCGCATCAACTCCTCGCTGGCGGCGATCTTGGCGAACAGATCACCCTCATGGCTGCCGCCCAGGGCCTCGGGGTAACCGATGCCCAGAAGCCCGGCGGCCCCGGCCTTGAGGTACAGCTCACGGGGGAAACTGCCCGCCTCCTCCCACTCGTCGATCTGGGGAAGGATTTCACGCTCGACGAAACGTCGCACGCTGTCGCGGACCAACTGGTGGCTGGGGTCGAAGTATTCCTGGCAGGCAGACATCGGCAAGCTCCTCTGAAGGGTCGAAGGAACTTACCAAGCGCTTGCTTGGTTTTCAAGAGAATGCGTGGCGCATCCTTCGCCAGTCAGCCGGCTTCCGCAGCCTTACAACGCTATGGGTTTGCGACCGGCAAAGGAGTGAGCCAGGGTGCCGCCATCCACCAGTTCCAGCTCGCCGCCCAGAGGCACGCCGTGGGCGATGCGCGAGGTGATCAGGCCCTTGTTGGTCAGCAGTTGGGCGATGTAGTGCGCAGTGGCTTCGCCTTCCACCGTCGGGTTGGTGGCCAGGATCACTTCGCTGAAGCTGCCCTGCTCCTCGATACGCGCCAGCAACTGCGGAATGCCGATGGCCTCCGGGCCCAGGCCATCCAGAGGCGACAGGTGGCCTTTGAGCACGAAGTAGCGCCCGCGATAGCCGGTCTGCTCCACCGCGTACACATCCATCGGCCCTTCCACCACGCACAGCAGGGTGTCGTCGCGACGCGGGTCGGCACACTGCGGGCACAGCTCGTCTTCGGTCAGGGTCCGGCACTGGCGGCAATGCCCCACGCCTTCCATGGCCTGGCTCAGGGCCTGCGCCAGGCGCAAGCCGCCACTGCGATCACGCTCGAGCAGTTGCAGGGCCATGCGCTGGGCGGTTTTCTGACCCACGCCCGGCAAGGTACGCAGGGCATCGATCAGTTGGCGAATCAGGGGGCTGAAGCTCATGGGCAAAGGTCCGACAAAAACAACGAGACGCGGTTTATACCCGCGCCTCGGGGTAGCGTCAAATGCTCGCGTCCGGGGCGACCTTGACCACCAGCTTGCCGAAGTTGCGCCCCTCCAGCAGGCCAATGAAGGCTTCTGGTGCCTGCTCCAGTCCCTCGACCACGTCCTCCTTGAACTTGACCTTGCCTTCGCGCACCCAGGGCGCCATGGCCTTGATGAACTCCGGATGGCGGTCGCCATAGTCGTCGAAGACAATAAAGCCCTGGATGCGTACCCGCTTGGTGAGCAAGGTGCGCTGCAGCAGTGGCAGGCGATCCGGCCCCGGCGGCAGCGCCTGGGCGTTGTACTGGGCGATCAGCCCGCACAGGGGAATACGCGCCCTGGGGTTGAGCAGGGGCAGTACCCCGTCGAAGACCTTGCCACCGACGTTTTCAAAATAGATGTCCACGCCCTTGAAGCAGGCCTGGGCCAGTTCGTCTGCAAAGTCGGGGCTCTTGTGATCGATGCAGGCATCAAAACCCAGCTCCTCGACCACATAGCGGCATTTGTCGGCGCCACCGGCCACGCCCACCACCCGCAGCCCCTTGAGCTTCGCCACCTGCCCCACCACCGACCCCACGGCGCCGGAGGCAGCACCCACCACCAGTGTTTCCCCGGCCTTGGGCTGGCCGATGTCCATCAGCCCCATGTAGGCGGTCATTCCGGGCATGCCGAGCACACCCAGGGCCATGGAAGGGCTGGGCAGGCCCGAGGGCACCGGGATCAGGTTGCGGCCATCGCAAATGCAGTGGCTCTGCCAACCAGTGGCGCCCACCACCAGGTCGCCCTCCTGGAACTTGGGGTTGAGCGAACGCTCGACCCGGCTCACTGCACCGCCGGTCATGACCTCGTCTATTTCCACTGGCGCCGCATAGGACGGGGCATCACTCATGCGCCCGCGCATGTAGGGGTCCAGGGACAGGTAGAGGGTCTTCAACAGCACCTGGCCATCAGCCAGTTCCGGCAAGGCCACCCGCTCCAGGCGGAAATTCTCCGGGACCGGCGCGCCTTCGGGCCGAGAGACCAGTACCACGCGCTGATTGAGGGTCAATGTTTGCGGCATCATGGACACTCCTTTAGGGAAGGTTGAATGAAAGGGTATAGGTTGCAGACCCTCTGAATAGCATCACGTTCGATGTTTCTGCAGATGGATCTGCTGTGGCCTTCATCGGCCAGCCGGCTGCTACCCACCGCGCAGTGCTGATCGCCAGGGCAAAAAAAAGCCAGGCTCAAGGCCTGGCTTTATGTAGTCCATCCGATGCGCTTGCGCGAATCAGAACGGCAATTTCATGCCTGGAGGCAGTTGCATGCCGGCGGTCATGCCGGACATCTTTTCCTGGCTGTTGGACTCGATCTTGCGCACGGCGTCGTTCACCGCAGCGGCAAACAGGTCTTCGAGCACTTCACGGTCATCTTCGCTGACGCCTTCCAGCAGGCTCGGGTCGATGCTCACGCGCTTGATGTCATGACGGCCGGTCATGACTACGGTGACCATGTCGCCACCGGCTTTGCCGGTGACTTCGGCATTGGCCAGTTCTTCCTGCATCTTGGCCATTTTTTCCTGCATCTGCTGTGCCTGCTTCATCAGGCCGGCCATGCCACCTTTCATCATGGGAATTACCTCAAAGTACGGGGATGGAAACGGCGCCCGGCCCCTGGCCCGGCGCCCTTTGAATGATCAGCCCTGAGCCGCCAGGGCCTCGACAGGTTCAATAGTATCGTGGCGCACCACTGCACCGAACTCCTGGACCATCCGCTGGATGAACGGATCACCATGGATCGACTCCTCGGCCTCGCGCTGACGATCGGCACGGCGCCGTGATGCAGCCTGGGCCGGGGTTTCCTGCTCGGGCTTGATCAGCTCGATCGCCAGGGTCAGGGTACGCCCGTGGTACTGGTTCAGGGCGTCGTTGAGGCGACGCTGCTGGGTGGCGTTGAACAGTGCGCTGTGGGCCGGGTCCAGGTGCAGCAGCCAATGGTCGCCGTCCACGGCCATCAGGGTGCAGTTGGCGGCGATGCTGCCGGTCATGCCCGAGATCGGCAGTTTCGGGAACAGTTGCAGCCATTCCAGGGCCAGGCCAGTGGCCGGCTTGGCAGCAGGTTCGGGCTCGGGTTCCGGCGCCGGATCGGCTGCGTGCTCACTGGCCAGTTCGTCCAGGTAGCTGTAGGCCGAATCCATGTCAGGCTCGATATAGTCCTCGTCCAGCGGCGGCTCGTCGTCCAGGTCGATACCCGGAGTGGCGGCGTCGACTTCCGCCACCGTGGGTTCCGGCACCGGGGCGCTGACCCACTCCGGCGCGTCCGGCACCACGCTGTCCGGCGTCGGGGTCGGCATCGGCGTCAGCTCAGGCTGCTCGGCGGCCACCTCCAGCACCGGCTCGACCGCTGGCTGCTGTTCGATCTGTGGCTCCACCGGATCGTTCCAAGGCAGGTCGACCACCGTTTCGGCAACCACCGGCTCGGGTTCGACAGCGACCGCTTCGGCCACAGGGGGCGCGACAGGTTCGGGCGCGGCAACAGGTGCTGGCGCCACTGGAGCACTCACAACCGGAGCCGGGGCAACGGTCGCTACAGGCACGGCAGGTGCCGGCGCCGCCACGGCTTGGGCGGAATCAACTGTGGCCTGGCTGATCCCCACTGGCTTTAGCGGCTGTCTCGGTGCATCCGCGGTATCGGCTGGGCGGAAGGCCAGCATTCGCAGCAGGACCATTTCAAAGCCGCCGCGCGGGTCCGGCGCCAACGGCAGGTCGCGCCGACCGATCAGGCCCATCTGGTAATAGAACTGCACGTCTTCGGCAGGCAGGGCCTGGGCCAGGGCCAGCACCCGGTCACGATCGCCGTGCCCGTTGTCGACCCCTTCCGGCAATGCCTGGGCAATCGCCACCCGGTGCAGCACGTTGAGAATTTCCGAAAGCACGCCGCTCCAGTCCGGCCCCTGCTCCGCCAAATGCCGCACCGCCTCCAGCAACGCCTTGGCGTCGCCGTTGATCAGCGCATGCAGCACGTCGTAGACCTGGCCGTGATCGAGGGTGCCGAGCATGGCCCGCACATCGGCCGCCATGACCTTGCCTTCACCGAAGGCAATCGCCTGGTCGGTGAGGCTCATGGCATCGCGCATCGAGCCATCGGCGGCGCGGCCCAGCAGCCACAGGGCGTCATCCTCGAACGGCACGTTCTCCACGCCCAGGACGTGGCTCAAGTGCTCCACCACCCGTTCCGGGGTCATGTTCTTGAGGGAGAACTGCAGGCAGCGCGAGAGGATGGTCGCCGGCAGCTTCTGCGGATCAGTGGTCGCCAGGATGAACTTGACGTAGGGCGGCGGCTCTTCGAGGGTCTTGAGCAGGGCGTTGAACGAGTGGCTGGAGAGCATGTGCACTTCGTCGATCAGGTAGACCTTGAAGCGCCCGCGGCTCGGTGCGTATTGCACGTTATCCAGCAATTCACGGGTATCCTCGACCTTGGTCCGGCTCGCGGCGTCGATCTCGATCAGGTCGACAAAGCGCCCCTCATCGATCTCGCAGCACACCGAACAGGTGCCACAGGGCGTGGAAGTGATACCTGTTTCACAGTTCAGGCATTTGGCAATGATTCGCGCGATGGTGGTCTTGCCCACCCCGCGGGTGCCGGTAAACAGGTAGGCGTGATGCAGCCGCTGGCTGTCCAAGGCATTGATCAGAGCCTTGAGCACATGGGTCTGGCCGACCATTTCGCGGAACGAGCGCGGACGCCATTTACGTGCAAGAACCTGATAACTCATCGAAAACCGTCGCAACTGGAAAGCGGAAGCCGGTAATGCTAGCGGAGCAAGGGCGAAATTGCATCCGGCGCGCTCGTCTAATCTGTCTAAGCTTGCATTTTGCAAAGGATTGCTCGCCCGCCGACACCCTGGAGATTGTATGCGTTTGACCTGGTGCGCCCTGTTTCTCTTCAGCGCCAGCCTGGAAGCCGCAGAGCCGCCCCTGCGCTTTGCCATCGCCGACAGTTGGACCATGCCGGCCATCGAGGTCGAAGGCGACCAGCCCACCGATGGCATCCTTTTCGACACCATGAACAGCCTGGCCCGGCACCTGGGTACCCCGGCGCAGTTTCATGTCCTGGCCCGGGCCCGGGTGCAGAACGCCATGGCCCAGGGCGAAGTCGACGTGCGCTGCTACGCGGCCCAGGCCTGGCTGCCGAACCTCTCCGGGGATTACCTGTGGAGCGTGCCGCTGTTCATCCAGCGCAACCTGCTGGTGAGCACCCATCCGGAGCCCTCGGCGGTCAACCTGCAGCAACTGTCGCGCCAGCATATCGGCACCGTCCTCAGCTATACCTATACCCCCTTGCAGCCGCTGTTCGACACCAACCAGCTGATACGCGACGACGCCCGCAACGAGGAGCAGGTGCTGCAGAAACTGGTGGTCGGGCGTTACCGCTACGCCATCGCCAGCCAGTGGACCCTGGACTGGTTCAACAAGACCCAGGCCACCGGCAACCCGCTGTACAGCGTCGCGGTGCTGCAGGAGCAGGCCGTCGGCTGCTATGTACGCAACGATCCGAGAGTGCCGGCCCAGCGCATCCTGCGCACCCTGTTGCGGATGAAGATGTCCGGCGAGATCGACGCCATCATCCAGCGTTACGTCGGCCCCCAGGACGACGCTCAGCCTCCCGACATCGCCTCGCCCTGAAGCTCGTCGCTTCGCCATGCCCGCGGTGGCTCAAAGCTGCGCACCCAATCCAGCACCGCCTCGGCGGGCATTGGCGGCGCAATGAAATCCCCCTGGGCGACGTCGCAGCCAAGGGCCATCAAGCGCTCGCCATGCGCCAGGCTTTCCAGCCCCTCGGCCACCACCCGCCGGCCAAAGGCCTGGGCCAGCCCTACCAACGCCTGGATCAGCGCCTGATCGTCCGCGTCGTGCAGCATGTCGCGCACGAACAGCCGGTCGATCTTGATGGTCTGGGTGCGCAGGCGCTTGAGGTAGCTGAGGGACGAATGGCCAGTGCCGAAGTCCCCCAGGGAGAACTGCACGCCAAATCCCTGGCAGGCATCGAGGCAATCGCTGACCCGCTGGATATTGTCGATGGCCACCGACTCGACGATTTCCAGGTCCAGCAACGCCGGCAACACATCCGGATAGCGATCGAGCATGTCCTTGAGCCGCTCGACGAAGTCCGGGCGCTGGAAATGCCGGGCCGCTACGTTCAGGCTCACCGGCCAGCCCAGCCCCGCCTGCTGCCAGCCTTGCAGGCGGGTCATCACCTGGTCCATGACCCATTCGCCGATCTCGACGATCAGGTCGGTCTCCTCCACCTGCTGCAGAAACTCCTGGGCCCCCAGCATGCCGCGCTGCGGGTGCTGCCAGCGCAGCATCGCCTCGAAGCCCACCACCTCACCGGTGCGCATGTTCACCTTGGGCTGGAAGTACAGGCGCAACTCGCCTGCGAGCAAGGCCTGGCGCACCTGCTCGACGGTCTGATAGGTGACCATCACTTCACGGTCGCGCAGCACATCGAACAGGTGGAAGCGGTTGCGTCCGCTCTGCTTGGCCACGTACATGGCCTGGTCGGCGTGGCGCAACAAGGTGTCGGCGTCGTGGTTGTCGGTGGGGTACAGGGTCACGCCGATGCTGGCGAAGACGTTGATGTCCTTGCCCTGGATCGAGTACGGCTGGGAAATGGTCGCCAATACCCTTTGCAACGCCGCGCGCAGCTCCAGCATGTCGCGCACGTAACGTAAAATCAGCACGAACTCGTCGCCGGCCAGGCGAGCCACCACGTCCTCGCCGCGGATGATCGAGCGCAGCCGCGCAGCCACCTCCACCAGCAGCAGGTCGCCACAGGCGTGACCATAGCCGTCATTGACCGCCTTGAAGCCATCCAGGTCGAGCATGCAGACCGCCAGGGGAATATCCTGCGCCCGGGAGAAATCCAGAGCCTGGTGCAGCAGGTCCGAGAGAAAGGCCCGGTTGGGCAGCCCGGTCAGCACGTCGTGGCCGACCCGCCATTGCAACGAATGCAACAGCTGACGCTTTTCGCTGACATCGAAGCGGATCGACACATAACGCACCACCTGCCCGGAGCGCTGATCCACCAGCGGCACCATGGTGCTGTCGACCCAGTACAGGCTGCCGTCCTTGGCGCGGTTGCAGATCTCGCCTTTCCACACCCGGCCCTGGGTAATGGTCTGCCACAACTCGGCAAAGAACTCCGGCGGATGCAGCCCGGAACTGAGCATGCGGTGGTTGGCGCCGATCAGTTCTTCACGGCTGTAGCCCGAGACCTGGCAGAACAGATCGTTGACATAAGTGATGCTGCCGCCCAGGTCCGTCTCGGAGAAGATGGCGGCGGCATCGACGGCCCTGCGGTATTTCTCATCCATGAGTCGAACTCACTGTCGCTAGCGGTTGAACCGCTCGACCAGGGCACGCAACCCGGAAGAGATGTTTTCCAGCTCGGCGCCGCGAACCACTCCGGCGCTGGCATTCTCGGCAGTGCGCTGCACAGTGACAGCGACACTGTTGATCTGTTCGGACACCGATTCGGCTACATGGGACTGCTCCTGGGATGCCGCGGCCATTTGCTGGCTCATATCGGTAATGCGCTCCACTGCCGCGCCGA